>CAZLAL010000165.1:0-3318 GCA_964557455.1 uncultured Dehalococcoidales bacterium | reverse complement strand
AAACTGCGCGGTGTTCGTAGCGGGAATTTTACCGAGAGAAGTTTTCAGTCCGGCGACAAAATTGAAACAGCGTTTCTCGAACACCACCCTGTTCAGTATCTTTACAACGATGGCGATCTGTATTACTTTATGGACACCCAAAATTACGATCAGATTATATTATCTGGCTCCCAGATAGGAGATAGCGTAAACTATCTAAAAGAAGACCTCATGCTGCAGGTCTTAACCTGCAAAGGGACTACGGTAGCTGTCGAGATACCGGCCTCAGTGGAGCTTCGAGTCATGGAGACAGAACCCGGCTTCAAAGGCGATAGAGCGAGCGCCGGCACTAAACCCGCCAAACTGGAAACAGGAGTGACGATCCAGGTGCCTCTTTTTATCAATACCGGCGACGTTATCAAGGTCAGCACACGCACCGGAAGCTACATAGAAAAGGTTAGCTAGGATTCAGGTGAGCCAATTGATAAAGGCTGATTTACACGTTCATACCTGCTATTCTATAGATTGTCTTACCCCTCTGGAGAGAATAGCCGAGCGCTGCCCAAGGGTGGGCATAAATTGCATTGCCGTAGCCGATCATAACACCATTGCTGGCGCCCTAAGGTTAAAGCAAATTGCGCCGTTCCAGGTCATCGTTGCCGAAGAGATCCTGACATCTGCGGGTGAAATCATAGGTTTTTTCCTTAACGAAGAGATTCCTAAGGGATTATCTCCCCAGGAAGCAATTTCCCGTATCAGAAAGCAAGGCGGCCTGGTGGGTATCCCACACCCCTTTGGCAGGTCGCTGCCCTGGAGCAGTAGTCCGCTAACCTCGCCGCAAATCCTATCCCAAATCGATATTATCGAAGCCTTTAACTCTCGTACGCCATTTTCTAGTGGCAACGCCAGGTCATCAAGATTAGCCAGAGAACAAGGAAAAGCGGCCAGCGCCGGCAGCGATGCCCATACTTTAGGTGAAATTGGCCGCGCATATGTGGAAATGCCAGAATTCGATGGACCGCACGACTTCTTAAAATCCCTGACCCAAGGCAAAATAGTCGGGCGAAAATCTAGCTATTTGGTTCATTCTGCTAGCATGTGGGCCAGGGTGAAAAAATATGTCCTGGGAAGCTCTTCACAGAGTTCACCCTGACTGCTGTGAGATCGCTGCGCGGTAATAACTGGCTGATCTCAGCGAAAAGAGGCCTAGAAATCAGGCAACTGAGAAAGGTAGAGCAGGTTCTTGCTCAACATGGGTTGGTTCTCCACAGGTAGAGATGAAGCTGCCAGGCTGCTTCTCAAGACTGTGTATGCCAAAACCCTCACGGGGGAGATTAATGCAAAATTCAGCTTCGTTTTCAGCAACAGAGCGCCTGGCGAAGCCAAGGAAAGCGACCTGTTTTTTGAACTTGTTCGGAGCTACAACATTCCTCTGCTTTGTCTATCTCACAAGGGGTTCGAGCCCCACAGGGAACGAGAAGAGCGCCGCATCAGCTACGATATAGAAGTAGCTAAGAGGATTAAGCCATTTGCCCCCGATCTTTGCGTTCTTGCCGGCTACATGCTCATCGTGGGCGAAGAGTTATGTCGACAATATGACATGATAAATCTGCACCCGGCGCCACCCGATGGACCTATAGGTAGCTGGCAGGAGGTGATCTGGACGCTGATACGAAACAAGCTCGACACTGCCGGGGCAATGATGCATCTGGTTACGCCGGAACTCGACAGGGGGCCGGTGGTTACCTACTGCCTCTTCTCTATTAAAGGTGCGCCATTCGCCCAGTATTGGCGAGCCGACGACAAGAACACGCTGTTTCGGCTTATTCGGCAACACGAACTGGCTAGAGAATTTCCTCTTATCACCCTGACATTGCAGTCATTAAGCCGGGGCGAGGTCGGCATAAAAGATAAGACAGTAATGGATGATCAAGGAAAGCCAATCGCCGGGCATGACCTTAGCGCCAAGGTGGACGAAGAAGTAAGGAAGATCCTAACATGAAGCTGATTTGCTTTGACCTTGAAGGTCCTTTGACTCCCCAAGATAATGCCTACGAGTTGATGAAGTTACTTCCCCGCGGGGGCAAGATTTTCGAAGTCCTTAGCCGCTATGACGACTTGCTTGCGCTGGAAGGAAGGCCCGGATACGAACCGGGAGATACGCTTGCCCTCATTATGCCTTTCCTCGCTTATCATAAGATCGAAGAGAAACAAATCTCGGCTATGGGGCAGGAAGCCAGACTGACGCCGGGAGCAACTGAACTAATTTCCCAGCTTGAATCTGAACAATGGAACACGTTTTGCATTACTACCAGCTACGAACAATATGCCTTCTCCATCACACGTAGGCTGGGCATATCATCTGAGCGTGTAGCCTGCACCTCTCTTCCCCTGAGACACATTCAGCAATTATCCAGCGGCGATGAATTTGTTTTACTTAAACAAGCAGAGGATAGAATTGTGGCTCTCGAGCCTTTTGTTGATGACGCTAAAATAAGGGAATATCTGGACTACTTTTACTGGCAGAAATTGCCTCACAGCGGCTGGGGCCAAATCATGACCCAGGTGAAACCGATCGGGGGCAGGCGCAAGGTAGAGGCACTCGAAAACTTTAGCACCAGAGTGGGAAAACCGTTTTCTCAATGGGTAGTGGTCGGGGACAGCATCACGGATTACAAAATTCTGGAAGCTGTCAATAAGACAGGGGGCCTGGCCATCGCTTTCAATGCCAGCGAATATGCTCTGAAGTACGCTACCATGAGTCTGGCCTCCACTAGACTAGATGACTTGTGGATAGCCCTGGAAGCCTGGCAGAAGGCCGGCCGACAGAATGTCCAAGAAGTGGTCGAGGAGCGGGAAAAAGCCGGTGGCACAGAGAATAGAGCGTGGTTCCACTGGCTGGACGGAACTAAAGACATGACGCCTGCTCTGGAAATCCACAAGAGGATTCGCCGCCTGGTTAGAAAAGAAGCTGCCAAACTCGGGTAGTACAGCTTAGTCAATCCCTGTTACGAGTCTCATGGAAGATCCACACGAAGGCAGCAATAGCGATTACTGAAATGATAATCACGGCGATCAAGCCTCCCTTCCCCAGCCCACCGAATGCCTCACTCGCAGCATGAAGCGCAGGGCCCGTTTCCAGCCAGTCTAACACCCCAATCATAATCTACTGACCGCGATCTAAAGAACTCGTGACCTCTAACAAGAAAACTTGTCCGGGGAAGTCAACGCCACCCGGATTCTCGATAGGGTCAGCCCCGGTGCTTGTGTTCTACTTCTTGGCTGGTTTGCTGAGTATTTCGTCTATCAGGCCGTATTCCACCGCTTGTTCAGGGCTGA
>CAZLAL010000164.1:0-24220 GCA_964557455.1 uncultured Dehalococcoidales bacterium | reverse complement strand
TGCGAGCAAGAGTGTCCCTTGAAGGTTCCTATCTTCAAGATAATGCAGGCGGCAGCCAGCAAGGAGACCTGGAAGATAAGAGCTGGGCGCGGCGCCGTCATGGACACCGAGATAAGAAAGGTCGGAGCGCCTATTACGCTGGGAACGATCCCCGGTGTCCTGGCTTTCGTCGGCTGTAGCAATTACCCTGACATAGATGACGTCGCCGACATGGTGTATGAATTCGCGAAGAGGAAATACATCATAACTCTTACCGGGTGTGCTGCTATGGTGGCGGGGATGAAGAAGTTCGAGGATGGCAAGACCGTATACGAACTCTTTCCTCCTGACTTTGATGCTGGAGGGGTTGTGAACATCGGCTCTTGTGTTTCCAATGCTCATATCAGCGGAGCAGCAATAAAGATAGCTAATATCTTTGCTGCCTTGCCTTTGAGGGCAAACTATGAGGTTATGGCTGATTACGTTCTTAATCGAGTAGGTGCTTGTGGCATAGCTTGGGGGGCCATGTCTCAGAAGGCAGCTTCCATCGGCACGGGATTCAATAGGCTGGGTATTCCGGTCTTGTTGGGACCACATTCTTCCAAATATAGAAGACTGTTTATTTCTAATAACGCAGAGGATGACTGGACAGTAATGGACGCCAGGAAACGGGAACTCGTGGACAGTGGGGAGCCTTCCCCCGAGCACTTAGCCTATGTATGCGAGAATAAGGAAAAGGCTATGGTAATGATCCCCAAACTCTGTATACGGAAGAACGATACTCCTCAAGGGCGGTCAATAAAGCTGAACCATTATGTTTCTCTGTATAAGAAGTATATGGGCCCGGGACTTCCTGAGGACATCCAATTGTTCATCAGAAGAGATGCTGATATCCCGCTAGTGTATAAAAAGGAAATAAGAGAATACTTGAAGCAAATTGGCTGGCAGCCCAAGGACCCTGTGGGACTTCCCACCCTGATCGGGACTTATCCTAGCAAGGTTCCCTTGGATGCCGTCATACATTAGAGGAGGACAAAAATGGCAATGATACCAACTCATAGAGTAAACGTGCTGACCGGGATAAAGTCAGCAAAGGTCATAGAAGACGCCTCTCAGTATGCTGGCTTGATTCGAGCGGCGAAGAGGCCTCTGCTGATAATTGGCCCTATGCTTCAGCAGTGGACGGTTGATGGAAAGGTGGCGATGGACTATGCCTTGGAAATAGCGAAAGCTGGCAATATACCCGTATGTGCCACAGCAACTACTAGAAAGAGGCTGCAGGAATTAGGCGTGAATCCTGATAGTTGCTATGACGGCGTGGAGATAGTAAACCACCTCAAGGATCCCGGCTGGAGAGGAGTCAGGAAAGAGGGCAATCATGACCTCGTTATCTTCTTCGGGATAAGAAGTGATCTGGAAGAGCAACTGCTTTCCGTGCTCAAACACTTCGCCTACAAGCACTTAAAGACGATGACCCTGGACAAGTATTATTTCCCACACGCAAATTACTCGCTTCCCAATTTCAGGAAGCTGGTGGGGTGGGGGAAATTCCTGGAAGATTTGATAAGTGATTTGAAAAAAAATTCCGCAACAAAGGAGGGATAATCAATGGAATGGCATTCAGACGTTGGCCCGCAGTACGAAGGTGAGGTGATCAGGAAGGCGGATATGTGGATTGAGTTCGGTGGTCCTAAGGTGCCGGCAGGTCAGAAGCTGGAGTTCTGCAAACTAAGGAAGCCGGAGGAAATCGAGCACGAGAAGGTGGAGATCATAGGCCCCGATATAGATACGATGGAGGAGGGCGGGAGTTATCCTCTTGCTACATTGGTAGAGCTTTGTGGCGCGCAACTTGATGAGGATGCTCTGCCGATCCTGGAGCGAAGAATTCATATGTTTACCAGCTATATCGAGGGCTGGTACCACATGAATCAGAGAGCGGACATATGGATAAGGCTGAATAAGGATTGTGCCAAGAGGGGCTGGAAGTCATTGCGGGAATACGGGGAAATACTCAATTTCCTTTATACGTCTGAGATGGACATCATAGAAAAGATTCAAGTCACCCTTATGACCGACCCGAAGGCAATAGAAAAACTGTATCCTGAGGCCAAGGCAGCTTATGATGCCAGGGATGCCAGGGCCCTGACCCTGAACGATGAGGATGTGGACACGTTCTATGGCTGCGTCCTTTGCCAGAGCTTTGCGCCTACCCACATTTCCATCATTACTCCTAATAGAATCGCCAACTGCGGAGCAATAAACTGGTTCGATGGAAGAGCAGCGGCAAAGATAGACCCTGAGGGGCCGATATTTGCTGTCCCCAAGGGGAAACTGATCGACCCGATAAGGGGCGAGTATGAAGGAGCTAATAAGACAGAGTATGAGAAGTCCTTGGGGACTTATGACAGGGTTTATCTGTACAGTGCATTTGAGCACCCTCATACATCATGCGGCTGCTTTGAAGCCATTGTGTTCTATATTCCTGAAGTTGACGGCTTTGGGATAGTGGATAGGGAATTCAAGGGCCCGACTGTAATTGGAGAGACGTTTTCCCATATGGCTGGCGAGACGTCCGGAGGTAGGCAGGTAGAAGGGCGCCTGGGGACTGGTCTGGAGCAGATACGCTCGCCGAAGTTTATCCAGGCAGATGGAGGCAGAAGGAGAGTAGTCTGGCTGCCAAAAGCAATAAAGGAGAGGTATAAGGAGCCGTTCCAGAAGGACGGAATATACGACAAGTTGCCGACGGAAGAAGATGTTAAGAATACCGATGAGCTTCTGACTTTCCTTCAAGAGCATAAGCATCCTTGGATATTGGGGGAAGTTGAGCTTCCAGAGCTGAAGTAGCTATGTATATCAAAAACGGAGTCTAAGTAAAGGGGGAGTTGATATGCCGATTTCAGGAACTGCCTTGATAAAGATGCTTCCTAATAGAAAGGGATGTCATGATTGTGGCTTCCCGACATGTTTTGCGTTTGCTATGAAGTTAGCGTCAGGAGGGACTAGCGTGGATAAATGTCCCTATCTTGATGCTGACACGAAGGCCAAGATAAGCGACCTTCTGGCTCCTCCCCAAAAGCTCGTGACCATAGGTTCAGGAGACAATAAGTACAAGATCGGCAATGAGGAGGTAATATACCGTCATGAGAAGACATTCGTCCATGAGCCTGTGATCGCGTTGCTCATCTCGGATAAGGACAGTGAACAGACAATAGGAGAAAAGATAAAGAAGCTACAAGAAGTGAAGTATCCCTGGGTTGGCTTGACTCTGCATGCGGATATTCCTGCTGCCTACTTTGAGTCCGGGGACAAGGCTAAATTCCTGGCTTTGGTGAAGAAGATATACGAATCTACGAACGTAGGAATGGTTCTTATCTCAGAGGATACAGACGCTCTGTTTTCTGCCAGGGATATATGCGCCGATAGAAACCCACTGCTTTATCCCATAACAAAGGACAATATAGAAGCGGCGATACCGAAGATTAAG
The DNA here is from genome assembly GCA_964557455.1 of uncultured Dehalococcoidales bacterium. Lineage (GTDB taxonomy): Bacteria > Chloroflexota > Dehalococcoidia > GIF9 > AB-539-J10 > RBG-13-51-36. The sequence goes on along the minus strand of CAZLAL010000164.1, from coordinate 20,757 downwards.
GAGAAGCCTACTCCGCTAGGGATTCGCGCGGAGAGCGTGGAAGGCCTTATCCCTTTGACGACCAAGCTGAAAGAAGAAGGCCTCGACGATGTAGTCATGGACCCTGGCTCCAAGACTATAGTGGAGGGGCTGAGAGATCAAACGTTTATCAGGAGGGCAACGCTAAAGAGCGGTTTCAAACCTCTCGGCTATCCGACTATAGCCTTTCCTTGCTTTACTAGTAAAGATGGGCTAAGGGAAATGTTGACCGCATCTCTATTTGTGGACAAATTCGCTGGCGTTATTGTAGTCTCCGACCTAAACCCCAATTTGATGCTGCCCTTGCTGGTGCAGAGGCTAAATATCTATACTGACCCTCGCTTCCCGATGGCGGTGGAGCAGAAATACTATGAAATAGGACAGCCCAATGATGAATCCCCGGTTCTTCTGACTTCGAACTGGGCTTTGACGTATTTTGTTGTGGCATCAGCAATTGAAGCCACCAAAGTTCCCAGCTTTTTACTGGTACAGGACGCTGAAGGACTTGGTGTCCTTACGGGATGGGCCGCGGGTAAGATAAATGGTGATACCGTGGCCAAGCTTGTTAAGAGCTGTGGTATTGAGGAGAGAGTAAAGCATCGCCAGTTGGTTATTCCAGGAAGAGTAGCCCGGATTTCGGGTGAGACCATGGACGCTCTGGATTGGAAGTGGGAGGTAACAGTTGGCCCCAGGGAATCGACGGCTATAGGAGCTTTTCTCCCCAAGTATGCCAAAGAACTTAAGGAAAAGATAGCTGCGGGTAAAGGAATTCCCGCAGAAGTGGAAAGTGAGTGAGAAACAGTCAGTAGCGGAACAACTGAGGGATGTTCTAATCCCGAGTAAGAGGAATAGAAAGAATTTAATTTCGCTTTTGCAGGAAACCCAGGAGAAATTGGGTTATCTTTCGGGAGGTGGAATGGAGGAGGTGAGCAGTTTCCTGGGCATCTCAGCAATTGAAGTTTATTCAGTTGCGACCTTCTATAATCAGTTCCGATTGAAGCCCATAGGGAGATATCCTATCGAGGTGTGCATGGGAACCGCTTGCCATTTGAGGGGAGGGCAATTCATCTTGGAGGAGTTCGAAAGACAACTGGGCATCAAGGTAGGGGAGACCACGCCGGATGGTAATTTCAGTCTACACAGAGTAGCCTGCATGGGTTGTTGCATGCTGGCCCCGGTAGTGAAGATGACTGACAGAGCCCCGGTTATAAGAATAGGGAATAAGCTCTATCCTAAGATGACGCCTTTTAAGGTGGGAGAGGTTCTAATACCTTATATGGCAGAAATCCGGGAGAAAGCGGGTGAAGGGGAAGTGGGAGCCAAAGAGCAGGAGGCGGGTTGACTTTAGCTGAAGTTAAGGAAAAAGCAAAGGCCGATTGGGAGAATCTGCGAAACAGCACTTACATCACCATCGGCACAGCTACCTGTGGCCAGGCCGCTGGAGCTCTCGATACTGTTGCGGTTTTTGAGCAGGAGCTGAAGAAGCGAAATGTAGAGGCGAGGGTAGTTGAAGTTGGCTGCATGGGCCTATGCTACGCGGAGCCTCTGGTTACGGTATTTAAGGCCGGATCATTTGCCGTTGTCTATCACAATGTGACGCCGGAGCTTGTTCCTCGCATTATTGACGGCTATGTGATAGGTGATGACCCCTGTCTTGAGCTTGCCTTAGGTACGCTTGAGGGAGGAGAAGCAGGAGAAGCTCCTTACATCCCCGAATTATCCAGGTTTGAAAAGGAGCTTCGCATTGTGATGCGGCACTGTGGCTATATTGACCCGAAAAACATAAATCATTATATAGCTCATGGTGGTTATGGCGCTTTGGAAAAAGCTCTGAACATGCAGCCTGAGGATATCATTGCAGAAATGAAGCAGTCAGGTCTGCGGGGGAGAGGCGGCGCTGGCTTTCCCACAGGGCTGAAGTGGGAGATAACTCATAATCAGTTGGCAACACCAAAATACGTAGTGTGTAATGGTGATGAAGGAGATCCGGGGGCCTTCATGGACCGCATTATCCTGGAGTCTGACGCGCATCAAGTTCTGGAAGGTATGATTATTGCCGGCTATACTATAGGGGCCAAAGAAGGCTACATCTACATCCGGGCTGAATATCCTTTAGCTATTGAGCGTGTGGGGTTTGCCTTAAGTCAGGCAAGGGAATCAGGTTTTCTAGGTAAAGATATTATGGGGACTGGTTTTGACTTTGATATCTATATAGCAGCGGGGGCCGGCGCTTTTGTTTCCGGCGAAGAAACGGGCCTTATGGCAGCTATCGAAGGACGTGAGAGCACGCCCCGGCCCAGGCCTCCTTATCCTGCTGAATGTGGTTTATGGGATAAACCTACTATTCTGAACAATGTGAAGAGTTTCTCGAACGCCACAGTAATAATCGAGAAGGGCGGAGACTGGTTTTCGTCTATCGGCACTGAGAAGAGCAAAGGGACGGCGTTATTTAGTCTGGCAGGGAAGATTAATCAGCCGGGGCTTTGTGAAGTGCCTATGGGGACGACGATACGTGAGATCGTGTTCGATGTTGGAGGTGGAATACTCAATGATAAGGAATTTAAAGCGGTGCAAATCGGAGGTCCATCGGGAGGGATGATTCCGGCCAGCCTTCAGGATACACCAATAGATTTTGATTCATTGAAGTCAGTTGGCTCAATGATGGGTTCGGGCGGCTTCATCGTTATGAATGAGGATGACTGCCCTGTTGATGCCGCGCGCTTCTTCCTTGATTTCACGACAAAGGAATCATGCGGACAGTGTACGCCGTGTCGGCTGGGAACTTTGCAAATGCTGAGGACGCTAGAGGATATTACCGCCGGTAGAGGCAAAATGGAGGACATCGACTTTCTCCTTGAATTGGCTGAGGATGTCAAAAAGGGGTCGCTTTGCGCCCTTGGTCAGACGGCGCCCAACCCTGTGTTTACCACGATTCGCTATTTTCGGGATGAGTACGAAGAACACATTCTACAAAAGAAATGCCGCGCAAAAGTGTGTACTAACCTGACCGCATATTATATCTTGCCTGATAAATGCGAGAGGTCATGTGAGCACTGCATCCTTACTTGCCCGACAGAGGCCATCACAGGGGGGAAGGGAGAGATAAAGCATGTTGATCAGGAAAAGTGTGTTAACTGCGGCACCTGCATGGATGTTTGCCCTCCCGAGTACGATGCGGTCGTAAAGATTTCGCCTATTACTGAGCTCCCTGCGGAGGATGTGGAGGGTAAGAAAAGAGCAATAGAGGCACAAGCAGAGCAGGTGGCATAATGGCTTGGAGCTTTGTAATTGCTGGGGAGGCCGCTCTAGTAAGATTGACGTTTGTGGACTTGATTAGGAAATATATGAAGGAGCGACGTGTCGGATGTACTCCGAGCTGGGGATAGGGGGATGACTGAGAACCTTGAGCAATACGGCGCATGAAGGCAGGAGAATGAGAGAGAAGAGACTGTATTGGTGTCCTTTTTGTGAGCGTAATGTCTCGTTATGGAGGACAAAAGATAATAGGCTGATTTGCCCGCGATGCGGCAGAGAAATAGTTTACATAACAAGTGACGGGAGCATCGGGGCTATCAGAGGAAAAGACTGGAGTAGATAACAATAAGCAGATGGCTAGGGTAATTGTTTCCACAGGCAGGGGAGGTGTGGGGAAGTCCACATTCGTGGCCTTGATTAGTAGGTACATGAAGCCCCCTTCTTTGCTTGTTGACCTGGACCCTGACGTCAGCCTTGCCGATATGCTTGGATTTGATCTACGGGAAGAAGGAAAGAAGACTGTTTGTGAAGCCTTGTATGATGTTGTGGAAGGAAGAAAGACCGGTACGAGCAGTCCGTTGATTTCGACACGGGATAGGATGGAGTCTTTGCTGTGGACTGAATGTCTGTACGAGGATGGAAGTTTCGACCTTATTACGCTGGGCACAAAGTTGACTGAAGGTTGCCTTTGTGCTCCAGACGAATTGCTGAGAGAGACTGTTCCCAAGCTAGCCAAGAACTACACAAATGTAGTAGTAGACTCGCCGGCAGGAGTGGAGCACTTGAACCGAAATATTGTGCCGGCGATAAATGACCTTTTTGTGATATGCGACCCGTCTGAGAAGTCATTGAAGCATATACCGAGAGTAAAGAAGATCATGCAGGAAGTGGGGACCAAATATGAGCATTTCTATTTGGTAGCCAATCAGCAATTTGATCAAGAAGCCGAGGCGTATTTTAAGGAAAGCGGCGAGATTTACCTGGGCAGGATAGAATTCGACGCTAACGTGGAGCAGTATAACCTGAAAGGAAAATCGCTCCTCGAATTACCCGAGGATTCACCTGCTCTGATTTCGGTCAGAGAGATTCTGACCAAGGCAGGATATCAGATTGAACAGGGATGAAGGCCAACTCTTGTGATTGTCATGATGATTATAGAGGTGGAGATGCAGGAAGCTGGCTGGGGAGGTATGTGATCGAGCTGTTTAGGAGAGGAGATGGCGAGCTTGGAACAATTAGGAGGACGGAGCTAAATAAAGGAGTATATCGATATGGGTGATTTGATTCTCTCCACCGGAAGGGGGGGGACGGGGAAGTCAAGCTTTGTAGCTTTGGCCAGTAGATGTTTGAGTTCTCCTAAACTCCTTGTAGATATGGACCCCGATGAGAGCCTGGCAGATATGCTGGGAATAGATCTGGAAGCAAAGGGGAAAAAGACTATTTCAAGCATGCTCTACGATTTTATACAAGAGGGGGCAGGCCGGTCAGGTTACAATCTCTTCTCGGACTTGTTGTCTCGAATTTTGGAGGATTGCCTGTACAGAGGGGAGGAATTTGATTTTATCGCTTTAGGGACGAAATTTGCTGTGGGCTGTTATTGCGCCCCGGATGCAGTGCTCAAGGATTTCATGCCGACTGTAGTTAAAGATTACCAGGAGGTGATAATAGACTCTCCGGCTGGGTTAGAACATTTCAATCGCAAGATAGTGGTGGATATAGATGCTTTATTTGTAGTGCTTGACCCTTCGGATAAATCGGTGAAGCACGTGGAAAGGGTCCTGGATATTACGAAGGAGTTGAAGGTTGATTACCGTCACCTCTACCTTATAGGCAATCACAGGTTCACGGAGGAGGCGGAAGAATATTTGCGAGGCAGTGGAGAGACCTATCTGGGGAGAATAGCCTATGACAGCGAGGTGAAGGAATATAATCTGAAAGGCAAGTCGCTCCTGGACCTGCCCGAGACATCGCCTGCCTTGCAGTCGGTGAAAGAGATCTTGGCTAAGGCGGGTCTGGCCTGTAAGGATGCAGTATGAGCAGCGCAGCGAAAACCGCAAAAGGAATTAGAGTGATGGACCCTCAAGAATGCCTTTCTCTATTGAGGAGCGAAGACATAGCCCTGGGCTCGTGTTCATGCCTGAAGGGGTATCTTCGCACCGGAGGGTTTGCGGGAAAAGCTTGAAAGGTAGGTAACGGCTTATGGATATAGTGGAATACCCGGCAATATGGTTACAAGCCGCCGGATGTAGCGGCTGCTCGGTATCGCTTCTCAATACGGCCAACCCCTCTATTAAGAACCTTTTAATTGATGAGGTCTTGCCTGGCAAACACATAAACCTCAGGTTTCATCCCACTATAATGGCCGGGGCAGGAGCGCCCGTAATTGAAGTGATGGAGGATACCTCACAGCAGAAAGGTGGAGCCTACATTCTGATTGTGGAGGGGGCCATACCGACAGCCAAAGGTGGTATCCATGGTGTGTTCGGCGAAAGGGATGGTAAGCCGGTTACTATGTTGTCCTGGGTGGAAATGCTGGCTAAGGATGCCTTGGCAGTAATTGCCCTGGGTAGCTGTGCCGCTTTTGGGGGAATCCCCGCTGCGTATCCCAACCCTACTCAGTGTCGCAGCGTCGGTGAGGTTCTTCGAGCAAAGGGGATAAAAACCCCGATTATAAATATACCTGGCTGTCCACCACATCCCGACTGGTTCGTGGGCACCTTGGCAGGCATCCTTCTTTCGGGTATGCCGAATGGGGAAGACCTGGATGAATACAGACGTCCTAAGGCTTTCTACGGACAGACAATCCATGAAAACTGTCCGCGGCGAGCGTACTATGATGAAAACAAATTTGCCAAGAAGTTTGGCGAGCCCGGTTGCAACTATGAGCTGGGATGTAGGGGGCCTATAACGCATGCCGATTGTCCCCTTAGGCTGTGGAACAACGGAGTCAACTGGTGTGTGGGCTGCGGTGCCACCTGTATAGGCTGCACTGAGCCCGGGTTCTTCGACATAGCCCCCCTTTATGAAAAGGTGAGCGAAGCGGCACTGCCGGAGGAGGTGTGAAGCAATGGGCACAATTGTGATCGACCCGGTAACTCGTATCGAAGGACATCTCAAGGTAGAGGTGGTAGTGGAAGGGGGCGTGGTAAAGGAGGCTAAGAGTTCTGGACTGCTATTCCGGGGATTGGAGCTAATCATGAGGGGTAGGGATCCCCGTGATGCCCAGAGAATAACTCAGCGTATTTGTGGAGTGTGCCCGACAAGCCATTCTATTGCTGCTGCCTTGAATCTGGATAGTGCCTTCGGTATCGGCGACAAGATTCCCGACAATGGCAGAGTCATGCGGAATTTAATCCTGGGAGCAGCCCATATCGCCGACCATATCCTTCATTTCTATCACTTAGTGGCTCTTGATTATGTAGATGTAGCTAAATTAGCAGCCTATGCAGGGAATGACCCTGTTTTGAATTCGATAAAGAGCTTTATCGGGCGTGGGGAGTTGGGGCCTTTCGTGCCTCGTTACGAGGGTGATTATCGCCTGGCTGACGAAGTTAACGAACAGGCCATAGCACACTATGTAACCGCATTCGACATGCGCCGCAAGGGGCAAGAGATGCTTGCCTTGTTGGGAGGCAAGATGCCTCACAACATGGGCGTCGTCCCCGGTGGAGTAACCTCTGTTCCCACGGTTGACAATATGAAATCCTTCCTGTGGAGGGTGAAGGAGCTTCAGCAGTTTGTTGATAATATCTATCTTCCCGATGTACTGGCGATAGGACAGGTCTACTCAGATTATTTTGAGATAGGTCGTGGCTGTGGAAATCTGCTGGCTTACGGCTCTTATGAGTTGGATGGAAAAGAGGCAGACCTCACGAAGAGGAAACGGTTCTTTAGGCCTGGGATAACCTCTGCCGCTCTCAAGTTTGGTGAATTAGACCCAGCCAGAATTAGCGAAGAGGTGAAGCATTCTTGGTATGCGGATTCTATTAGCGGCAGGCATCCATCCCGGGGAGATGTTGTTCTCGATGAAGAGAAGGATGGCGCCTATTCCTGGCTGAAATCACCTCGCTATGATGGGAAGGTTTTTGAAGTTGGGCCGTTAGCCCGGATCATGGTCAATTACGCGGGTAAGAATCCGGAGGTTAGAAGCCTGGTTGAATCTACTCTGTCGCAGGTAAAGCTAAAACCCCAGGCAATGTTCTCTACCATGGGGCGCAATCTTGCCAGGGCCTTGGAGACTAAACTCATAGCGGATGCCATGGCCAGCTGGGTGCTGGAGCTCAAGCCGGGTCAACCGGCCTACGTGAGCTATAAAATCCCCGAGGAGTCTACCGGTGTGGGACTGGTCGGGGCAGCGCGAGGTGCCCTTGGACACTGGATAGAAGTAAAGGAAGGCAAGATCGCTAATTACCAGGTCATTACGCCTTCTACTTGGAATATTTCACCGAGGGACGATCAAGACCGGCCTGGACCTTTGGAGCAGGCTCTTCTGGGAACTAAGATAAGAGATGAGGCCAATCCCTTTGAGATAGTGCGCACCATAAGGTCCTTTGATCCCTGTCTTGCCTGTTCTGTCCACTTACTCAGTCCCAAAGGGAGGGACTTGGGAAGATTCGGCGTTTGCTAGAAGGAATTCGAAGGAATTTCGGTGATGAGTAAATTTGTTGTGGGAATAGGAAATGTCTTATTGAAAGACGAGGGGGTCGGATGTCATGTGGCACATGCTTTGGAGTCCCGACCAGTGGGGACACTCCCCGGTGTAAAGGTAGTGGATGGAGGGACATGCCCCGATGTCGTTCCGTTGCTTGAGGACGTGGATAAGCTGGTTATAGTGGATGCTGTCAGGGGAGGTGGAGCGCCAGGTCAAATCTATCGTTTTTATCTTGAGGACATAAGTCTGGAGCGGAAGGCATTTCTGTCGCTTCACGAGATGGGCTTGGTAGATAGCCTGATGTCAATGAAGCTGTGGAGTAAAAGCGGTGAGGCCGTTATCATTGGGGTGGAGCCCAAGGAGGTGGAATGGGGATTGGAACTATCGCCGGAAGTTGAAGAGAAGATACCTCAGATAATAGACGCTATTCTAGTGGAGCTCAATGCTTCTAAAGGAGGGGGGAAATGCTGATTTCGAAACAGAAACCAATGGCTGAAATCCTGAGTTATCTGGATGGGGAGAGCAGCGTCTTTCTGGTTGGATGCAAGGGCTGCGCTGAAGGTTGGGAGAGTGGTGGCGAGAAGCAAGTAGCGGAAATGAAGAGCATTTTGCAGGAGCAAGGTAAGGCTGTTACTGGTTTTGTGGTGGTTGACATGTTGTGTGATCCTGTATTGACCAGGTTGAAGTTCAGGGCCTATAGGCAGGAAATTGCTGCTGCTGACTCTATTCTGGTGCTGACCGATGGGGCGGGGGTGCAGACTGTAGCGGAGGTCGTGGACAAGGTGGTACATCCCGGCTGCAATACGCTGTCCGCTGGTGGTGCTCACGCCGAGTGGAAAGAAGCGGAGCGCTGTTTTGAGTGTGGTGACTGCGTGCTGGAGTTCACTGGTGGTATTTGTCCTATTGCCCGATGTGCGAAGCATATGCTTAATGGTCCGTGTGGTGGATCGCACGATGGTAAGTGTGAGGTTGATCCAAGTATACCTTGTGTCTGGCAGGAGATTGTCGATCACCTCAGCAAGCTGGGACAGCTGGACAAACTGGAAAGGCTTGTGGCACCAAAGAATTGGAGTGTGAGCCTTGTTTCAGGCCCACCAGTAAAGAGGTTTTCGTGAGTGCCGCGCCGCACAAAAGCGGCGGTCGCCAAAAGATGGCAGATCCGAGCATCGAAATATATTGATTATATAAAGGAGGGAAAAGATGAATGCACAAGTCCGAAAGCCCTTTGAGGAAGTGCTGGGATATCTCGAGGGCAGAAAGAAGATAGTCCTTATGGGATGTGGGGGATGTGCAACAATCTTCCACACGGGTGGTATACGGGATGTGGAGGAGATGGCCGAGAAGCTGACAAAGGAAGGGAAGGAGATCACGGCTAAGATTGGGTTGCCCTTTGGGATATTCACCTGTTATCTTCCGATGTCCTCCATGTTTTTGAATGAACACAGAAAAGAGATAGAGGACTCCGATGCTATCCTGATGATGGCTTGTGGTGATGGGGCCCAGGCAGTGCGAGGATATCTGGAGGATGAGTGGGGTATCGTTAAGCCGATATACCCATCTAACGATGCCCTGGGATTCTCCAGTGGAGGTCCCAGTGAGTTCAAGGAGGAATGTCAGGCCTGTGGGGAATGTGAACTGGGAAAGACTTTTGGTATTTGTCCTTTCGTGCAGTGCCCTAAGGGATTGCTTAATGGGCCCTGCGGTGGGACCACTGTAGATGGCAAGTGCGAAGTAGACCCCACTCGAGACTGCGCTTGGGCTATGATTTATAAAAGGGCAGAGCAGCTTGGTGAGCTGGATAGACTTCTGAAAATGATTGAGCCGCATCACTGGAGCAAAGCGGTAAGGCCGCGCAGCTTGGAAGTCGAACCCCTTGAGTTGTTGGAGGAATTAAAGGGGACGAAGAAGGCAATAGAATCGTTAGGAGTATAGCAAAGAGCAAGATTAGGAGGAACTCATGAAAACGAGAAGTAATCTGGAGCATGTGCTGGAGTCCAAACTCTTCGCTGTCACAGGCGAGTTAGGCCCGCCGCAGAGCGCTGACCCTGAAGTGATTAGGAGAAAGGCAAAGATACTTAAAGGTAATGTTGATGCTGCCAACGTCACGGATGGACAGACTGCAGTAGTGCGCATGGCATCCTGGGCGGCGTGTGCTATAGCCAAGGAGGAAGGTTTGGACCCTGTCGTCCAGATGACCTGTCGTGATCGCAATCGCATCGCCCTGCAAATGGATGTGTTGGGTATTGCAGCGCTGGGCATGAACAACTTGTTATGTCTAACGGGGGACCACCAGAAGTTCGGCAATCATCCTGACGCCAAGGGTGTCTACGATCTTGACTCCATTCAGTTCGTGAATACGGTAAAGCAGATGCGGGACGAGAGGAAGTTTCAATGTGGTGATGAAATGACGGTTGGGCCGCAGCTCTTTATCGGGGCTGCCTGCAATCCCTTTGCTGCTCCCTTCGAGTTCAGGGCAATCCGCCTTGCTAAGAAGGCGGCTGCGGGAGCAGATTTTATCCAGACCCAGCTTATCTACAATGTAGACAAGTTTGCCGAGTGGATGAAGAGAGTGCGCGATAAGGGATTGCACGAGAAAGTCAAGATACTCGCTGGCGTTGGCCCTATCAAATCAGTTGGTGCTGCGAAGTATATGAAAAACAGGGTACCTGGAATGGATGTGCCCGACAGCATCATTGAGCGCCTCCAGGGAGTGCCTAAAGAGCAGGTGTCGAAGGAGGGCATCAAACTCTGCGTAGACATCATCAATCAAGTGCGCGAAATTGAGGGCGTGGCGGGCATTCACATTATGGCTATCGAGTGGGAAGAAGCAGTGGCTGAGATAGTGGGAGCAGCCGGTCTTCTCCCGCGGCCTAAATTTGCGCCCTAATGAAAAACGGACACTCTCTATCGCGTGGCGCTGAAGAGCACGCCTACGAGCTTCCCTATAGGCTGGCTCGTGACGAGCTGGCCAAAGCAGACGATGTGCAAGAGCGATGCCGTAAGAGCGGTGCGCGGTGTCTGGAACCTAAGAAGATAGTCATTGACTATCTAAACCAGCCGTATCATATTAGCCTTCCTGATGTCGAAATATCTTTGGCTGATGGCAAGGCGGGAGTGCCGCTGAGGGACAAAATACTAATACTGCATTATTTGAATTCGGCAAAAGGGACACCGGCTACTGGCATGTTGATTACCTATAGACAATTGCCAGGTGGAGTCAGCTACTTTTCGGCATTTTCCCAGAGAGCGATAAACCCTCTAGTAAAGCACTTTGGCAGTAATCCCGAGCTGCTGAAGCAGGAGGCAGGGAAGCTGGGAGGGCGTGAGGCAGAGCAGGGCGACGTCTCTGTGATGATTGATGCTTTCGCCCACGTGCCCATAACGTTGGTGTTGTGGAGGGGCGATGAGGAGATTGCCCCCAGTGGGAATGTGCTGTTTGACGCCAATATTTCTGACTATCTCTCTACTGAAGATGTAGTTGTCCTGAGCGAGACTATCGTCTGGAAACTGGTTAAGGGCGCTTTTTCTACCCAGCCTGGCAGGTGAGGCACCCTCCCGAGACCATGTACTGGAGAAGGCTGAAAGAGAGCGCAGGAAGTTGTGCGAAAATTACGATGCACCCTACTTGCACTAGTCTGTCGGATTATGATATAGTCCAGCATTTGAGCTATTTTCGGGAGATCGCTCGATAGGATACTTCGGATATGTCTATCCCAGAGCTCACTCAGGAAAACTGCTAGATAACGAGGTAAGAAATGACAGATCCTTCAATTGCGCAGAGCACTAAGGAGCTTTCAGCAGAGCGAGAGGCAACTATTGAGAAGCAGGTGGACGAAATCCTGTCCTCATACGAGGGTGGGAAAGATGAGCTTATTGCAGTACTGCAACGGGTTCAGCAGACCCTTGGCTATGTGCCGGAGCTAGCGATGGGGAAAATTGCCAAGTTCCTCAGATTACCTGCCAGCACTGTCTATGGAGTTGGCACCTTTTATGCGCAGTTTAAGCTTGTTCCCACGGGAAGGAACATAGTCAAGGTGTGTAGGGGCACTGCCTGCCATGTACGCGGCAGCGGGCAAATTCTTCAGGAACTGGAGCTGCAATTAGGCATTAAGGCGGGTGAAACTACAGCTGATATGGAATATTCGCTGGAGACAATAGCCTGTTTTGGTTCGTGTGCACTGGCGCCCGTTGTGGTTATCAATGACAAGGTGTTGGGACGGATGACGGTTCCTAGAGTGAAGGAGATCTTAAAGAAGTGAGCAGAGTAGTGAATTTCGAGCAAATCAAGGGCCAGGCCATACTGCAGTGGAAGGCAATGCAGGAGAGCGACAAGGTTCGTATGTTGATCGGCATGGGTACTTGCGGACGGGCGGCTGGTGCTGAGGATGTGCTTGATGTTCTTCGCCAGAAGTTGGCTGAGCGACATATTGAGGCTGATATTATCCCTGTTGGTTGCATTGGGCTTTGCTATGCTGAGCCCCTGATTGAGGTGGCTAAACCGGGTAAACCAAGTGTCTTCTACGGCAACCTTACACCCGAGCTTACTGCCAAAATCGTTGATGACTACTTGGTTGGCGGCAATCCGCGCCCTGATTTAGCTCTCGGCACCCGCGGGGAAGGGGTGTTGGAGGGCATTCCCCGGCTTTTTGATTTGCCTGTGCTTAAACCTCAAGTGCGTATCTCGCTGCGCAACTGCGGAAATATCGATCCTGAAAAGATTGATCATTATATTGCTAATGGAGGCTACGAAGGTCTTGCCAGAGCACTGAAGATGAAGCCGCAGGAAGTAATTGATGAAGTAAAGAAGTCAGGTCTGCGCGGTCGCGGGGGTGCTGGTTTCCCGACGGGAATGAAATGGCAATTCTGCCATGATGCTGCCGGTGATAGTAAGTACATTATATGTAATGCGGACGAAGGAGATCCTGGAGCGTTCATGGACCGGGCGCTTCTCGAGGGTGACCCGCATGCTGTATTGGAGGGGATGCTCATCGGTGCCTATGCTATTGGTGCTGCTGATGGCTATATCTATATTCGAGCCGAATATCCACTGGCGATACGGAGGCTACGGACTGCCATCAAGCAGATGGAAGAATATGGCTTAATAGGCGAGGACATTATGGGCAGCGGCTTCAGGTTCAATCTCAAAATAAAAGAGGGAGCTGGAGCTTTTGTCTGTGGTGAGGAAACAGCGATGATAGCTTCCATCGAAGGCAGGCGAGGAATGCCCCGTTCTCGGCCGCCATTTCCTGCCCAGTCCGGCCTCTGGGGAAAGCCGACGAATATCAATAATGTAGAGACCTGGGGAAATGTCTCGGCTATTCTCGGCAGAGGCGCCGAGTGGTATGCCGGTTATGGCACTGAAAAAAGCAAAGGCACTAAGAATTTCTCTCTGGCAGGCAAAGTTGTTCGCACCGGGCTCATTGAGGTGCCTATGGGAATTAGCTTGCGTGAGATCGTGTACGACATAGGTGGGGGGATTCTGGGTGGAAAACAGCTGAAGGCAGTTCAGACTGGTGGCCCGTCAGGTGGCTTTATACCGGCGAGTCTGATAGACCTGCCGGTTGATTACGAGTCTCTCACTGGTGCAGGGTCCATTATGGGGTCGGGGGGGATGGTAGTAATAGATGAGGATACCTGCATGGTCGAGATGACAAAATTCTTCCTCACTTTCACCCAATCGGAATCTTGCGGAAAGTGTATCCCTTGTCGCTGGGGCACCAAACAGATGCTGGATATTTTGGTGGATATCAGTGAGGGAAAGGGAAGGCCAGGGGATATTGAATTGCTGGAAGAATTGGCGGAATCGGTTAAGACCAGTTCTTTGTGCGGGCTGGGACAGACAGCTCCTAACCCGGTGCTGACCAGTATTCGGTACTTTCGTGAGGAGTATAAGGCACATATAGAAGAAAAACGGTGTCCGGCGTTAGCTTGTAGTGGTCTTATATCGTACTATATTGATCCTGAAAAATGTGAAGGTTGCATGATTTGCCGGCGCTCTTGCCCTGTCGATGCTATCAAGGGCGGTAAGAGAGTAGTGCATGTCATTGACCAAAGCAAGTGCATTAAGTGCGGCATCTGTTTGGACGTTTGTCCACCTCGTTTCAATGCGGTAGTGAAGATTTCTGGGGAGATGCCTCCGCTTCCAGAAGAGCCTGTGCCAATAAGTGCCAAAGGCAAGACTGGTGATGGTCAATAATGGGTACAAACGGGTCAGAGAAAGCGAAAACAGTGAAAATGGATATGATCAAGTTGACCATTAATGGTCGCCAGGTAGAAGCCAAGAAGGGAGCCACTGTACTTGAAGCGGCTCTTGGTGCTGGCATCTACATACCCACGCTCTGTTACGATCCTGACCTCAAGCCCTACGGAGGTTGTCGCCTGTGCGTGGTCGAAATAGAAGGAATGCGCGGCTTAGTCAGCTCGTGTACTACCCCGGCAACTGATGGTATGGTGGTGCACACGGAGACCCCTAAAGTGAATCAATCGCGCCGAATTACTATGGAGCTTATCACTGCCAACCATCACGGGGATTGCCTCACCTGTCCGAAGAACCAGGACTGCGAGCTGCTTAAAATTGCGCGATATCTAGGCATAGAGCAGGAGCATATTGATCGATTACGGAAGAGTACCCGAGTACTTCCGCTGGATACGAGCCACCCAGCCTTCATTCATGATCCGAACAAATGTATCCTCTGTGCTAAATGTGTACGTGCCTGCCACGAAATAGCCTTCGTCGGAGCCATTGACATAGCCTATCGAGGTAACTCGGCGAAAATAGCCACCTTTGGTGATAAGCCGATCGCCGAGTCTATTTGCAAGTCCTGTGGTGAATGTGTGGCCCGGTGTCCTACCGGGGCACTGGTACCCAAATGGGAAAAGCCAGCTACCCAAGAGGTTAAGACTATTTGCCCCTATTGTGGCGTAGGCTGCTCAATATACTTAGGCGTTCGAGATAATAAGATTGTTACTGTACGCGGTGATCCTGAGGGAATAGCTAACCACGGTGGGCTCTGTGTTAAAGGACGCTGGGGGTACGGTTTTGTCAATCATCGTGACAGGTTGACCAGTCCCTTGATAAAGAAGGACGGGGAATTCAAGGAGGCGTCTTGGGACGAAGCGCTGGATCTGGTGGCGAAGAAACTGAGGCAATATACACCAAATGAAGTAGCAGTCATTGCATCAGCTAAGTGTACCAACGAGGAAAACTATGTCATGCAGAAATTGGCTCGAGCGGTGCTCGGCACCAACAGTGTTGATCACTGTGTTCGCCTTTGTCACGCGCCTACTGTGGTTGGCCTGGGCCAAGCGTTTGGCAGTGCGTCGATGACTAATTCCATGGCTGAGGTTGAGGATGCCGGCTGTATTTTTGCCATTGGAACCAATACTACAGAAGATCATCCTGTTTTTGCGCGTAGGATAGTCCGTGCGGTGAATAAAGGAGGCAAACTCATCGTGGCTAACCCCTATGAAATCGACCTTTGCCGCTTTGCCAGCGTTTGGCTCCGACATACTCCCGGCACAGACGTTGCTTTGTTAATGGGGATGATGAGGGTGATTGTGGATGAAGGACTGCTTGACTCAGCCTTCATCAAGGAAAGATGTGAGAACTTCCAGGCCTTTAGTGAATCGCTGAAGGACTTTGACCTCGGTTTTGTGGAGCAACTCACTAAGGTACCGCAGGACAAGATTGTGAAGGCCGCTCGTATGTTTGCCACCGATAGTCCGAGCAGCATCCTCTACGGGATGGGTATTACCCAGCATACCCATGGTACTGACAATGTACGGGCTATCGCTAATCTGGCGATGCTCACCGGGAATATAGGCAAGCCATCAAGCGGCGTGAATCCACTCAGGGGTCAGAACAACGTGCAGGGTGCTTGCGACATGGGCGCCTTGCCCAGTTCCTATCCTGGCTATCAATCAGTAGCTGACCCGGCTATCAGAGAGAAGTTTGCGAACGCGTGGGCGTGCTCATTGCCTTCATCCCCAGGGTTGACATTGGTTGATATGGTTGAAGCCGCCTACCGGAGAGAGTTGAAGGCTCTATATGTGGTTGGTGAAAATCCTGCATTAAGCGACCCTGATATCCAACATGTTCAGGAGGCACTGCAACGGGTTGAGTTTCTTGTTGTTCAGGATATATTTCCTTCGGAAACAGCAAGATTCGCTGATGTTGTTTTGCCTGCAGCAAGCTTTGCTGAAAAGGATGGGACTTTCACCAATACGGAACGGCGGGTTCAACGGGTAAGAAAAGCGATTGAGCCCATTGGCAATTCGAAGCCCGACTGGTGGATTATTTGTGAAGTAGCCAAGAGACTAGGGTCCGCAGGTTTTGACTACAGCCATCCATTCGACATAATGGAGGAAATTCGGAGGCTCACTCCTAGCTATGGAGGCATAAGCTACCAGAGGTTGGAGAATGGAGGGCTCCAGTGGCCTTGTCCCACGGATGATCATCCCGGCACACCCATACTGCATAGGAATATCTTTGTTCGTGGCAAAGGCAGATTCAGCCCGCTGAAGTATGTCCCCTCCGATGAGTCGCCGGATGAACAGTATCCTCTCATTCTGACGACGGGGCGCAGCTTGTATCATTTCCATACCGGGACCATGACCCGCAGGGTCAGAGTCCTCAATGAGATTAAGCCTGAAAGTACAGTGGAGATGAACCCCGAGGATGCATCGCGACTTGGTATAGCTGAGGGTGACAAAGTCAAGGTCAGTTCTCGACGCGGTGAAATCATCACTAATGCCGAGATTACTGAAGCACTGCCCGTAGGGCTGGTGTTTATGACTTTCCATTTCGCTGAAAGTCCTGCCAATATGCTTACTAACGCCAAATTCGACCCGATATCTCAAATTCCTGAGTTTAAGGTATCGGCAGTCAAGGTGTTGGCAGCTAAGGTATTGGCAGTGAGGGTGGAGAAGCTATCTGAGAACTGACAGTCCCCCGCCGTCAGCTCTTGGTGGGAGTCATGGTTGGCACTTTGACTGTTATTGTCGTTCCTTTGCCTTCTTCCGAATTGACTTCGATTTGCCCGCCTATCAATTGTGCTCGTTCTGCCATGCCGGTAAGCCCCAGCTTACCTTGACCAGCAAAATCGCTTAGCTGCGTGGGAAGCTCGAAGCCTCTGCCGTTATCGGTAATCGTCACCTTGATGTTAGCTTCCTCATATTTCATGGCAACGCTGGCTCGAGACGCTCCAGAATGTCGTTGGACATTGTTTAAGGCTTCCTGGACAATGCGGAACAAGACTAGCTGTGTTTCCGGGGGGAGCGGAGGGATAGGATCTGTTTTGACCTCAATTTCGATTCCGCTGAAGCCGTGTATTTCCTCAGCCAGCCATTTGATAGCGGGCGCGAATCCCAGGTCATCTAGAATGCGAGGTCTTAAAGCTTGAGCATAGCGCTTGATGCCTTGATAGACTTCCTGCGACAGTTCATATAACTTGTCCAACTCTTTTCGTAGGTCCTGGCGTGAATAGGTCTCGGCTTTAGAGGAGAGGTTATCGACCTTATGCGTTAGAAGTAGTATCTGTTGAGAAGCATCGTCATGAAGTTCCCGGGCAAGTCGCTTACGTTCTTCTTCCTGAGCCTGTAGGACTTGTCTCAGATAGAATTGGAGATTGTTCCGTAATTTTCTCTCCTCGGTTACGTCATGAGCTATATTGTGAAAAGCTTGAGGCTTGTTATCACTGGTAATGACATGGGTGGTCAACTGCATGATTGCTTCCGAGCCATTCTTCTTAATCAGCCGTTGCTCATAGCGATGTTCGACAAGATCGCCTCTCAGCAGTCTGTCTTTTATCTGTCTGGCTAAGGTCAAGGCATCCAGATTCAGAAAGTCGCGGACATTTCTGTTAATTAGCTGTGAAACTGGATGGCCCGTGAGGTCCTCACAGGCCTTATTAGCGAAGCTAATATTGCCCTCCATATCGTGTACCCAGATGGCATCGCTGGTGTTGGCGCATACGTCGTCAAGGGTTCGCCGCGCTGATTCCAAGTTCTTTACCGCGTCCTGTAGGCTCTCCTGCCGTCGCTTATTTTGCTGGTAGGCATGGGTAAGTGCAATGGCCAGGGCGCCAATGATCAGGCTGGAGAGACTTCCCAGCAAGGCGTCTCTGAAATTGGTGGAAATCAAGAAAGTGCGAAGCAGCATCGCGGCAGAGCTTGAGAGCCATAGCAGACTGCTGACCATTAGCCCCAGTGTCCAGCCAGCGTATAGCGTTAGCAGGAGATAAAGAATTCGCTCGAAACCGTGCGCTGGGAGTCCCAGAGCTAGAGGCAACGAGAAGAGGGCCTGGTCAAAATGGGACAAGGTTAGAAGAACGAACAAAATGGCTATAATCCAGAGATGCGGGTTTCTTAATCTCGGAGTTGATCGTGCGTAGTCTCTAGGGTAACCAGGCCCCATTGTAATCCTCTCACTATAGCCTCGCTGCGTGAGGCAACATTTAGTTTATTAAAGATGTTGGTCAGGTGAGCTTTAATAGTGCGCTGGCTGAGAAACAGTCTTTCCGCTATCTCCTTATTGCTCATCCCCGAGGCAACTAACTTCAGTATCTCCAGTTCTCGCTCGCTGAGCAGTTGTGACGATTTTTGCTCCCCAACGGGGGTGATGGTGGCTCGTTTCAACAGCTTAGCGATAATTTTGGGATGGAGCACGGATTCACCTGCTCTTATAGCCCGAATAGCTCTGACCAAATCGCGCCCTCTGGCGCTTTTTAGGAGATAGCCGGCAGCTCCGGCATCAAGTAACCCCAGTACGTATTCGTCATCATCGTAGGCGGTAAGAATGAGAATAGCTGTGTCAGGAGCAATCTCTTTAATCTTTCTGGTTGCTTCAATCCCGTTTAGTCTGGGCATGACTACGTCCATCACCACTATATTAGGTTTTAACTTTGAGACGAGCTCGACTGCTTCGTCACCGTCGCTGGCTTCAGCCACAACCTGCATGTCCTCCTGATCTTCAAGTGACCGGAGCAGCGCTTCGCGTACTAGAGGATGGTCATCAGCTATGAGGACTGTTAGTTTATCTGCTGTTGTCAATTTCCCGCTTACCGAAGGAATTATAGGCTGGCATGGACCTTAGTGCAAGCCGACTGCCCTTGTGGACACAACTATGGTGTTACTGCAAATTGTCACCTATGGACGATGCCGTGCAATAGGGCAATTGCTAAGCTTACTTGTGAAACAATACACAAAGGAGGCGTAAAAATGGTTACAAAGCTTTCAGTAACAAGGGAAAAGGTTGAGGTGGAGGCAGCACCAAGGAAAAGGGAGTTGCTTGCTGTTCTGGAGAGAGCGGCCAAGGAGTCGGAATTCCTGGCCAAGTTGGCGGAGGACCCGCATGAGGCTCTCAGTGAATATTACTCTCTGACTGAAGAAGAGAGAGCCGCCCTAGCTAGTGGTGATATTAAGAGAATAGAGTCCTGGGTTGGTAAGTTGGACAAAGAACTGGCTACCTGGCTCTGGTGTCGACTGGCTCAGGAAAAATGGTGAATACAAGGAGTTAAGACGATGGCGCGAAGTAAACTGAGAACGAGATTAACTGACATACCTCAGCTAACGGATCTGCCCGGGTTTGAACTCATTGCTGAGAAGCTGGACAAATTGGTGCCCGACGCTTACCAGCCGGCCCAGATGGTTTGCAGGTTGGAGGATGCATGTGTGACCAAGACTTCCCGAGACAACTTAAGTACGGCTTTGTTGGGCATGTTGGCAGGATTCTTTATCGGACTGGGCGCGGTTTTTTCCATCTTGGTTACCACCGATATCGGCCTGGGATTTGGACTGGGAAAATTGTTGGGAGGCTTGGCTTTCTCCCTCGGACTTATCCTGGTTGTAATCGCCGGCGCGGAATTGTTCACGGGCAATTCACTTATAGTTGCCCCATGGCTAAGCACCCGCGTGAGCGGGTCTGCGCTGCTGCGTAACTGGGCGATAGTCTACTTTGCGAATTTTGCTGGGGCACTGATTTTGGTGGGCCTTGTCTTTTATGGTCAGTTCTGGACGCTTAGCGGCAATGCGGTCGGCGCTAATGCTCTAATGATTGCCAGTGGCAAGACAAGTCTAGCTTTCGCTCCCGCTCTATTCAGGGGCATATTGTGCAACGTGCTAGTCTGTCTGGCAGTCTGGATGTGCTTAGGCGGGCGCTCGATTACCGAAAAGATATTGGCTATTATCTTTCCCATAACTGCTTTCGTAGCTTGTGGTTTTGAGCACAGCATTGCCAACATGTTCTTCATACCCATGGGTATGGCTGTGGCAGGCCAGACTGAGGTCCTGCAGGCTGCCGGAGTGACGGCAGCTCAGGTAGCTAATGTTAACATGTTTGGTCTTGTGCACAATCTCGTCCCTGTGACCATAGGTAACATAATCGGTGGCACCTCGGTAGGTATAGTCTACTGGCTGGTATTCCTGCGGAAGGAAAGAGCCGGTGGAATTCTGGCTACAAAGCGCTGGTTTGGAAAGGCGGCTACTGCCCAAGCAGAAGCCTCGGGCCAGTATGTTGCAGATGCAGAGGCTACAGCTGTGATGTCCGTGCTGGCCAAAGCGAGGGATGATGGCGATTTTTTGGCGCAATTATCTGAAAATCCAGACAAAGCTCTCAAGGGTTACAACCTGACAAATGAAGCGAAAGCTGCGCTGTCTAGCGGAGACGTTCAGTGGTTGGAGTCTAGAGTGGGCTTCTTGGATGAGCCCCTACGTACCTGGATCACCTCTCGATTAGCTCAGGAGAAGTGGTAGTCAACACTACCACTTCTCCTGGGTCTCCTTTACCTTGTCGACTGCCAGCTTTCTTGCTAGCTCCAAGTCCTTCTGGCTATTTA
>CAZLAL010000163.1:0-3350 GCA_964557455.1 uncultured Dehalococcoidales bacterium | reverse complement strand
GCTGTCTCGGTATCCCCTGATATAGCACAGAAATTGCATGGAGCAGCTACCAGGATGGCCGGAGTCAGCAACGAACTAATGAAAGCAAAACAGGCCCTGCCCAGGCGGAAGAGCAAGGAGAAACGCTAGAATGTGTATGGCTAAACTCTATGAGGCGAAAGAAGGCGATAAGCCAATTCTGGAGGATATCGCACATCTGACGATTGGCGAGCGGCAAATAGAGGTGGAGACTCTCTTCGGGGAGAAGAGGGTTTTTCAGGGCAAGGTACGCCAGATAGACTTCTTAAAGTCTCAGATACAACTAGAGCCGGATTAGTTACTCTGCTAAGCAGCTGCAGTTGCTCCCACTGCCTTGAGTATTGACGAGAATGTAGAATGGAAAACAGATTCCACTCGGAAGATGAAGAACTAAGCCAGCGCGTTCAAAGCTGTGATCCGTGGGCCGTGTACTCCGCCAAACGGTTTCGAAAGCTGGCCGGGCTGCGAGGAGCACAGGGTTTGACCGAGCAGCAGAGAGCGATTTACGAATTCATCCAATCCAAAGGCAAGGTTACCTTTGAGGAACTGCGCCGTGCGGTGCATCTCGCTGACCAAGAGTTGGAGAATCAACTTGCCATTCTGAGGCACTGCGAGCTAATCAAGGGACAAAGCGAAGACGGTAAAGTCTACGTGGTTCCCTTTTAAGCTCTGTGTTTTCGTAGACTTTTGTTTATAACTTCCCTTGCACCTCTTATCCTACGAGGGGCAATTCTAGGAAAGTGTCCCTGAGGCACTCTTACAGGTTGGTCTGCTTCTGGTCTTGCCGGACAATTGCAGCTCGTTACGAATGGCGTTGTCTCAGGTATTTGCGGGCTTCGGTCTCTATTGTGCGGTAGACGTCTTGTAGAGGAATATTGCGCTCCAGGGCGATGCCGCGACACTCTTCATACTCCGGGTGGATGCTGAGACCACTGCCCATAAAGCGCTTGACCTTTACCCTGACATGCCCCAGGGTGGAGTCGAATTCAATTATTTCCCGTTCACTGACGTGCCGGACGATAGAACTTACCCTTATTCCCAGCGTTGAAGTCTCTCGCATTATAATCTGAGTCAAATCCGATTCGGCATGTCGGGGGGCAAGAACGCTGAGCATCACCGCCGGCCGATTCTTCTTCATCTGTATCGGTGTAAACCACACATCAAGGGCTTGCATGGCAAAGAGCTTTTCCATGAGATACCCGTAGATTTCCGGGCTCATGTCATCAACATTTGTCTCCAGCAAAACCAGGTCCGCATTGCCGGCAGGTTCTATTGTCTGACCAATCCAGATACGCATGACATTGGGCCAGCCGGCGAAGTCCCTGGCGCCGGCCCCATAGCCAACTCTTTCTATGGTCATGCTGGGCCTGCTGAATTCTGCCAGCGTGGTAACGACCGCCGCCCCTGTTGGTGTAACCAGTTCCGCCTCGGGCTGAGATTGCTTTGGGAAGTCGATGACTGGGGCATTGGACGTCTCGATGACTCGCAGGGTAGCAGGTGCCGGCACAGGCAGGATGCCATGCGCTGCCGAGACAGTGCCGCTTCCCAGAGGTAGCGGGGATGAGTAGAAGCGCTCTATTTTGAGGGCATCGAGCGCAAATGCCACCCCGATAATATCTATAATGGAATCCACTGCTCCTACCTCGTGGAAATGGACCCTTTCCAGAGGGATGCCATGCATCTTGGACTCAGCTTCCCCTAAACGCTGGAAAATAGTGCTGGCTGTATTCTTCACGTTCTTGGGGAGTTTGCTCGTTTTGATGAGCATCAATATGTCTTTGAGGAAACGCGCTGGTTGGGCTTCAGTGTCGTCCATTGTCACTGTGAACTTGGTGGCGGTTATTGAGGAACGTTTCACCTTTCCTGCGGAAAGGTTATAGCCATGGACAGCGAGGCTGCTTAATCCTTTTTTCAGTGTCCCCAGGGGAAGCCCGGCATCGATGAGAGCACCCAGCAGCATGTCTCCGCTGCAGCCCGAAAAACAGTCGAAATAAGCTACTCTTGCCGTATCATTGCCTCCTCGTAACATGATTGCGGAGTTCTTCATTTAGGCTGCCACTCCGGTATCCACACAGGTCGAGGCTGACATAGGTATAACCGAGGGCTCTTATGTCTTTCACCAGGTCCTGGCGCATCTGACTGTTCAGGAGTAAAGCCATACCCTTTTCATCGACTTCGATGCGGGCGATGTTGCCGTGATGGCGTAAACGGCAATCGCGTATGCCCAGATTTCGCAGGTAACGTTCTCCTTCAGCTATTCTGTGCAGAGCATCATGGGTAACAGGAGTGCCATAAGGGATACGCGATGCCAGGCAAGGTGATGCCGGCTTGTCCCAGGTTGGTAGTCCTCTCTTCTTAGATAGCCTGCGGATTTCATCCTTGGTTAATTCAACTTCGCAGAGAGGGCTGCGGATGTCTAACTCCGCCAGAGCTTTTCTGCCCGGGCGGTAATCGTCACGGTCATCATAGTTCGAGCCATCAGCAACCCATTCCAGACCCTCAGCAGCAGCAAGGCTCCGCAGCTTCTCAAACAGTCCTCGCTTGCAGTAATAGCAGCGGTCAGGTGAGTTAGCCACAAACTGCGGGTCTTCTAGTCCGTTGCTTTCAATCTTGGCAAAGCGAAAACCAAGCCGTCTAGCCAGAGCTTCTGCGTCCTCCCGTTCTTGGTGAGGGTAAAGTGGCGAACTGGCAAAGATGGCCAAGGCCCGCTGCCCGAGCAGCTCACTGGCAACAGATGCCAGGAAAGTGCTATCAACACCGCCGGAATAGGCGATAAGGAGTGACCCCATCTCGGTGATGAGCTTTTCCAATCGTCTCAGCTTCCCTTCTGTCTTCACCTTGAGCTACGATTAATCAGTCCGGCGATATAACCGGCGCCAAAACCATTGTCAATGTTGACTACGGCTACGCCAGGAGCACAGCTATTGAGCATGGTCAGAAGCGGTGCCAGACCAGCAAAGCTGGCGCCGTAGCCAACACTGGTGGGCACAGCGATTATGGGGACGGGAACGAGTCCGCCGATAACACTGGGTAAGGCTCCCTCCATACCAGCTACAGCAATTATTACCTTGGCCTGGCGCAACTGAGGCAGCTTATCCAATAAGCGGTGAATGCCCGCCACACCGATATCGTATGCCCTTTCCACTTTGTTCCCCATCAGTTCGGCGGTTACCGCCGCTTCCTCCGCCACCGGTATGTCGGCAGTGCCGGCAGTAACAACCATGACTCCTAGACGTGCAACGGCCGGCTTCCGGTTAAGAAGGATACTCCTGGATAGCGAGTTATAAGTTACATCCGGTAGTTTTTCCCTGACGGCCTGAAAAGTCTTCTGG
>CAZLAL010000162.1:0-3571 GCA_964557455.1 uncultured Dehalococcoidales bacterium | reverse complement strand
GAAGGCGAGATATAAAGGAGTAATTTGTGACAAATGCGGTGTTGAGGTAGCCCATTCCAGCGTACGGCGGGAACGCATAGGACACATAGAGTTAGCTGCACCAGTCACCCATATCTGGTTTGTTAAGTTGGTACCCAGTCGACTCGGGTTACTGCTCGATCTCTCTCCACGAGACCTGGAGAGCGTCATCTATTTTGCCCGTTATATTGTCGTCTCTGTAAACGAGGAGGCCAGGCAAAAGAAGCTTCGCAAAATTCAGGATGAGGGCAGCCGAAAGACTGCTGAGCACGAGGAACGACTAGATAAGGAAGTTGAGCAACTAGAAGCCCAAGACTTGGAAGAGGACCTGAAGATACAACAGGTAAACGAGCTGCGCGCCAGATCTGTTGAAAAGAGGGAAAAACTTGAGGAAGAATTAAAGGGAACGATTGCCGAGTTAGAAGGACTTCAGCCACTGAAATTGCTTAATGAAGAAGCGTACAGGAGACTTAAAGACAAGTACGGTGACATTTTTGAAGCGGACATGGGGGCTGAGGCTATACTACAGGTATTGAAACAAGTCGACGTGGATGTCTTGCTTCAGGAGCTTCGCGGCCAAGTCCGTAGCAGCTCTGGAGGATACCGTAAAAGAGCCAGCCAGCGGCTACAATTGGCTGAAGCCTTCAAAGCGAGTGGGAATAAGCCTGAGTGGATGGTCTTTACCGTGCTTCCCGTATTACCTCCAGCCCTTCGTCCTATAGTGCAATTAGACGGCGGCCGCTTTGTAATTAGCGATCTCAACGATCTCTATCGGCGAGTCATTAACCGTAATAACCGCCTCCGCCGCCTCATGAAGTTGGGTGCGCCGGAGATAATCATCCGAAATGAGAAACGCATGTTGCAGGAAGCTGTCGATGCGCTTATTGACAACGGACGAAGAGGGCGTGCAGTTGTTACTGGCAACAAGCACGCCTTGAAATCCCTTTCGGATATTCTAAAGGGCAAGCAAGGACGATTTCGACAAAATCTTCTCGGTAAACGAGTAGATTACAGTGGCCGCTCGGTAATTGTTGTTGGTCCTAAGCTCAAACTTCATCAATGCGGTTTGCCGCGCTACGTTGCTTTAGAGCTATTTAAGCCTTCTGTGATGCACAAACTTATAACGAACGGGTATGCCAATAACCTTAAGAGCGCCAGGCGGTTGGTAGAAAAAGGCAGCCCTGAAGTTTGGGATGCGCTATATGCGATAGTTAAGGATCGTCCGGTATTGCTCAATCGTGCTCCAACCCTACATCGGCTTAGCATTCAAGCGTTTGAGCCAGTATTAATCGATGGTGACGCTTTTCAGCTTCACCCCTTGGTTTGCGCTGCTTTCAATGCCGATTTCGATGGTGACCAGATGGCAGTTCACGTACCGTTGTCCAGGGCTGCAGTTAAGGAAGCTAGGGAACACATGCTTAGTCCTTATAATATGCTACTACCAAGTTCTGGTGAGCCTGTGACGACCCCCACGCTAGATATGGTTCTAGGATGCTATTATCTTACAATTTCAAGGCCTGGAGCCAAAGGGGAAGGACAAATTTTCGCCAGTTTCGAGGAAGCTAAGCTGGCCTACGAATTAGATATCATCGAACTGGGTGCCGAAATTGTTGTCCGAGATCCTTCGCTTCGTTCAAACGGCGGAAAGATAAGTACTACAGTGGGCAGAATCATATTCAATGATGCGTTGCCTCCACAACTTCGCTTTTACAACAAAGTAGTAGACAAGCCCTCTTTAAGGACATTAGTATCTGACTCCATTAGTGCACTGGGTAATGAAGGTGCCACCGGCGTCCTCGACAGACTCAAGGAATTGGGGTTCAACTATGCTACGAAATCGGGCATTTCGATCGCCATGAATGATATCGAAGAACCTCCACATAAGGTCAAGCTTCTTAAGGATTCCGAGGAAAAAGTTAGCCTCATTGAGAGCCAATTTGAAGGTGGCTTGATTACGGAGGATGAAAAGTATGAAAACACAGTTCAGGTGTGGATGGAGGCTACGGACAAAGTTACTGACGACATATCTCATACCTTAGACCCTTATGGCAGTGTTTATATGATGGCTACGTCGGGTGCTAAAGGGAATATTTCTCAGATCAGACAAATGGCAGGGATGCGTGGGCTAATGACCGATCCCTCAGGAAGAATAATAGATTTTCCCATTAAGTCGAGCCTGCGTGATGGGCTCACTCCTATGGAATATTTCATTTCTACTCACGGTGCTCGTAAGGGACTAGCCGATACTGCGCTGAGAACATCTGATAGCGGCTACCTCACGAGGCGTCTTGTCGATGTGGCTCAAGATGCCATTGTCACTGAACCGGATTGTGGTACTACGGAAGGGATCTGGATATCGCGGGAAGCTACTGATGGCTCCCTGCCCCCATTCGAAAACCGCATTACTGGCTACCTGGCGGCCAGCAAGATCGTTGACCCAGCTACAAATGAAGTGATTGTTGGTCGTAATGAAGAAATAAGTGAAGATAAGGTGCGCCAAATTATGGCCACTGAGATTAGCCGAGTACATGTAAGGTCGCCTCTTACCTGCCGGTCCCGGCTTGGCGTTTGCCAAAATTGTTACGGCAGAGACCTGGGTAAGAAACAATTGGTAAAGATTGGCACCGCCGTAGGAGTTATCGCTGCCCAGAGTATCGGAGAGCCGGGAACTCAGCTGACACTACGCACCTTTCATACAGGGGGCGTAGTAGGTATCGATATTACTACCGGACTGCCTCGAGTAGAAGAGCTTTTTGAGGCCAGAACGCCAGACGGCAGTGCAATCATTTCTGAGATTGATGGTACGGCTGAAGTAAGCCATACCGATGGAACAAGCACAATCAAGATCATCAGTTCTGAGTTCTACCTCGATGAATATCCCATTTCACCAGGAGCAGAGCTAGCTGTGGCTGATGGTCAATGGGTGGATGCTGGCAGCATCCTGTTTGCTCTGCCCGAGAAGACCAGCAAAGGCAAGGCAGCCAAGAAATTGCCGGCGGTTAAACGCCGTGAAGAAGGACAACCTCCCTCTATAGCAGCTAGGGTAGCTGGTCAAGTCGTCATTAAGGGTGACTTAGTCTCAGTGAGGTATGAGGAGAGGGAAGAGAGAGAGTATGCTGTGCCTCGAGGTACATATTTGCTTGTTCAATCGGGAGACAAGGTTAAAGCAGGCGATAAGCTTACCAGAGGTCCCGTTGACCCTCATGATATCTTGCGTATTATGGGAAAGGATGCGGTGCAGCAATATCTGATCGATGAAATACAAAAGGTATATCGCACACAAGGGGTGACCATAAATGACAAGCATATTGCTGTGATTGTGCGCCAGATGTTAAGCAATGTAAGGATTATTTCCTCAGGCGATACAAAACTTCTGCCCGGTGAGCTAGTTGGCCGCTTTGACTACGAAGACACAAATGCTAAGGTGTTGGCTGAAGGCGGCGAGCCGGCAACGGCTCAAGCTGCGTTTCTCGGGATAACACGAGCTAGCTTAAGCAAGGACAGTTGGCTAGCAGCTGCTTCCTTCCAGGAGACCGGCCGTGTTCTTGTTGAT
>CAZLAL010000161.1:0-3061 GCA_964557455.1 uncultured Dehalococcoidales bacterium | reverse complement strand
AGAGTGTTAAACTTGCCTGGCAAGGATGATATTGAAACCAAGTTTAACATTAAAGCTGTCGTTGAGCATTACTCGAGGTAAGCTATGCCCGAATTGTCTATCCCTGCCGTAACTTGTGCCGAAGGCACTGCTAATTATGGTCGCTTTCTGGCTGAGCCCCTGGAGCCGGGCTTTGGGGTGACTCTGGGTAATGCCTTGCGGCGTGTGCTTCTCAGTTCTTTGCCCGGTGCTGCGGTAACGTGGGTCAAAATCGACGGCATTCAACATGAATTTTCCCCTATTCCCCATGTCAAAGAGGATGTCATGGAATTCCTGCTGAATATCAAGCAGCTGCGGGTCTGCGCTCTTTCCCGTCGGGCTGGCCAGTTGGTCTTGGATGTGCAGGGGGAAGGCAAGATCTGTGCAGCTGATATTAGACCCTCGGCTGACTTCAGCATTGCCAATCCAGAGCTCTATCTTGCTTCTTTGGACTCTGCCGCAGCCAAGCTTTACGTCGAGCTTAACGTAGAGTTGGGGAAGGGTTACGTACCAGCCAGGTCAACTAATGGTTTGCCTGTGGGAGCCTTGCCGGTAGACGCCATATTTACCCCGGTGCGGAAGGTCAACTTCCTAGTAGAGCCCGTCAAGCCTGGTCAGGAGGAGAGCCCAGAGAAGCTCACCTTGGAGATCTGGACTGATGGTACCATTTTGCCTTGGGAGGCGCTTAGTCAAAGCGCTATCCTCCTGATTAACCAATTCTCGTCGTTCAGGCAGTTTGAAGTTCCCATAGCCAGTCCTCTCCCCATTTTACCTGAACAATATGATACCCCTCTGGAAGAGCTGAACTTGTCAACTCGCTCTTACAACAGTCTGAAGAGGGCGGGCATTTTCACCCTGGGGCAATTGATCGAGAAAGGACGGGAAGGTTTGCCTCCGTTGCCTGGTCTGGGGGCAAAATCTCGGGCTGAAGTAGAAGAGCTGATGGCCAAACTAGGGTCGCCTGTTCCTGAGAAGAAGGAAGAATGAGACACAAGGTAGCAGGACGGAACTTAAGCAGGTCAACGGAGCACAGATTGGCATTATACCGTAATCAGGTTACTGCCCTTCTGGCTCATGAAAAGATCACCACCACTGAAGCTAAAGCTAGGGAAGTCCGCAACTTAGCGGAAAAGATGATCACTTTGGGTAAGCATGGCAGCCTTGCTTCAAGACGTGAAGCCTTAGCTTTTATTAATGATAAGAAAGTAGTTGACAAGCTCTTTGCCGAGATTGCCGCGGCCTATGCTGACCGGAGCGGCGGCTATACAAGGTTACTAAAGCTGGGAGCCCGCACCGGGGATGGCGCACCTATGGTTCAAATTGAATTGGTTAAGTAAGTTTGTCTTGCTCATCGAATATGACGGCACCCAGTATCATGGTTTTCAATGGCAACTTGGCTTGCCTACTATTCAAAGTGAACTTGAGAAAGCTATAGGGCAAGTCTGCGGGGAAAGCAGCCGGGTTGTAGCAGCCAGTAGAACCGATGCCGGCGTGCACGCGCAAGGGCAAGTAGCAAGCTTCTGGGTGAAATCTACGTTGAATACTGTGGCATTAGTTAGAGCACTAAATTACTATCTGCCTGCGGACATCGCAGTCAGGGCAGCCTATAGGGCGGGCGATGATTTTGGTGTCCGGCGCGATGCTCTAAGCAGGGAGTATCGTTACTATGTTTTCGGTGATGACACGCGCTCGCCATTCACTCGAAGGTTTGCTCTGTTTATGCCCAAAATGCTGAACGTACAGGCGATGGATGAAGCCTGCCAGGTTATCCAAGGTGAGCATGACTTTGCCTCTTTCGCCAGTTCTCTAGATGGCAAGATGAGCACAGTGCGCAAGGTCTACGAAGCAGGAGTCGAGAAAAGAGGGCCGTTTGTCGTTTTTCGTATTGTGGCTAACTCCTTCCTACCGCACCAGGTACGAAGCACCGTAGGCCTTTTGATCAAGCTAGGCTTGGGCAAGATAGGCATCGAGGAATTTCGTGATATAATGGAGGCTAAGAGTTTGGGCCTAGCTGGTCCCGTTTCACCTGCGTGTGGCTTGTGCCTGAAAAGGGTAAATTACTCTAAACCCTTAGGAAGCTAGCCTTACCTGGAGACGTCAGAGGGATATCGTCGGAAGAAATGAAAACGTACAGTACTAAAGCTAAAGACATAGAGAGGGAGTGGTTGGTGATAGATGCTGCGGATAAGACTCTGGGAAGCGTGGCGACACAGGTGGCTAAGTTACTCAGGGGCAAGCACAAGCCGATCTATGCTCCGTACATTGACACCGGTGATTATGTTGTCGTAGTTAACGCGGCCAAGGTAAAGGTGACCGGAAAGAAAGCCGAAGAGAAGATTTATTACAGATTCTCAGGTTACCCGGGGGGCTTGAAGAGCCAGAGCTTCAGGGAATTGTTTAGCAAGAACCCCAGCCGTGTGATCGAAATCGCGGTTAAAGGGATGTTGCCTCATAACCATTTAGGGAGGGCCATGTTCAAGAAGTTGAGAGTCTATCCCGCGGATGAGCATCCTCACCAGGCTCAAACTGGCCTTCATCGGGGTGGGGCAGCGAAGGGGACAAGGGAGCCGGCGACAGAAGAGGCGAAATAGTGCCTAAGGATAGGAGATGACTTATGAGCCAGCAAAGTTATGTTTGGGGAACGGGTAAACGCAAGTGCGCTATAGCTCAGGCAAGGCTTTTCCCTGGTAAGGGAGAGATAACTGTCAACGATAAGCCCTATCAGGAACTTTACCCTCGCACGGAGCACCGAACCACTATTGAACGTCCTTTGCAGGCCACCAACTCCATGGGGAAATTCCGTATTGTAGTAAAAGTGAGGGGTGGTGGCCTCAGTGGCCAGGCCGGAGCAATTTGCCACGGCATTGCTCGAGCTCTTGCTAAAGAAAATGAGCTATTCAAGCCCATGTTACGTAAAGAGGGCTTGCTTACTCGGGATAGTAGAATCAAGGAACGCAAAAAGTACGGGCTCAAGCGAGCTCGCAAGGCGCCGCAATACACGAAGCGCTGACCGTGTGCCAAGTTATTGACCGGCGACTCTATG
>CAZLAL010000160.1:0-2571 GCA_964557455.1 uncultured Dehalococcoidales bacterium | reverse complement strand
GCGGCTAAAGAAATGCTTGTTGAGGGTGCTCAAACAAGTTTACCTTTGAACTAGGAACATGAGGATATTTTTAGATACTGCCAATATAGAGCATATTCGGCATGGAGTAAGGCTAGGTGTAGTTACCGGGGTGACTACCAACCCCAGCCTTGTGTCGAGAGAGGGGAGAGTTGACTATCGGAAATTAGTTCAGGAAATCTGCGAAATTGTCCCCGGGCCGGTATCTACTGAGGTGTTAGGCGAGGACGTGCAGACAATGGTTGTTGAGGCCAGAGAAATAGCGAAATGGGCAAAGAACGTCGTAATTAAGATACCAGCCAGCCTTGAAGGGGTGGAGGCTACAGCGGTGCTGGCGAAAGAAAACATAAAGGTTAATTTCACTTTGTGCTTCAGTCTGAACCAGGCAATGCTGGCAGCCCAGGCCGGAGCTGCTTTTGTAAGCCCCTTTGTAGGCAGACTGGATGATATCGGTGAGGATGGTATGAAGGTGGTGGCTGACATTGTAGAATATCTTGGATACTATCAACTGCCAACTCAAGTGATCGCTGCCAGCATCAGACATCCTCAGCATTGTCTTATGGCAGCCCAAGTTGGGGCGCATATTGTTACAGTGCCCTATGAAGTGTTGTTGCAGATGATGCGACACCCTTTGACAGATATTGGGATTAAGCGTTTTAAGGATGACTGGAACAAGGTAATGGGCGCAGGCGGACTGGTGTAGAAACCCATAACAGCAGCCTAACGAGGTCGGGACAACAGCATATTATTTGGAAAGAGGTCAAGATGTCTACTATTGCAGAACTAGAAAGCAAAAATCGGGATGAACTGGAGGCGATGGCTAAGGAATATGGCATCGTCGGCTATACTAACTTGAAGAAGCCGGAGCTTGTGTATCGCATGCTACAAGCAGAAGCGGAGCGGCAGGGGAATACGTATATGACAGGGGTTTTGGAGACTATTAGCGAGGGTTACGGCTTCTTGCGACAGGATACGTTTCGGCGGGGTGCTAATGATGTCTATGTGTCCAATTCTCAGATACGGCGTTTTAACTTGAAGGACGGCGATGCCGTTTGTGGTCAGGCGAGGCCTCCTAAAGAGGGCGAAAAATACTATAGCCTGCTGCGAGTAGACAGTATTAATGGCCTTGATGCTGAATTGGCCAGGACACGCCGCACTTTTGGTTCGTTGACCCCCACCTTTCCAGATAAGCTCATCAATCTGGAAACAACTTCAGGAGAGACATCCACCCGTCTAATCAATCTGGTGGCACCTATAGGTCGGGGCCAGAGAGGTCTTATCGTGTCGCCGCCGAAGGCAGGAAAGACTGTCCTTCTGCAAAAAATCGCTAACGCGATAACTACTAACTACGAAGATATTCACCTTATGGTTTGCCTTATTGGAGAAAGGCCCGAAGAAGTCACTGATATGAAGAGGTCAGTTAAGGCCGAGGTTATTGCTGCCACGTTCGACGAGCCAGTGGAAAGCCAGACTCGGGTGGCCGAACTGGCGCTAGAGAGAGCCAAGAGACTGGTAGAAATGGGCAAAGATGTGGTGATACTGCTTGATGGGATTACCAGGCTGACAAGAGCTTATAATCTAGCCCTGCCGCCTAGCGGGCGTACTCTGTCTGGTGGTATTGACTCAACGGCCTTGCATCCTCCCAAGCGGTTCTTTGGTACCGCTCGCAACATCGAGGAAGGGGGGAGTCTTACCATTATTGCGACTTGCCTCGTGGATACCGGTAGCCGCATGGACGATCTCATATATGAAGAGTTCAAAGGAACAGGCAACATGGAGCTCCACCTTGATAGGAGATTATCTGAGCGGCGAATCTTCCCGGCTATAGATATTGTGCCTAGCGGCACGAGGAGAGAAGAGCTTCTGCTAGATGAAAATACGCTGAAGCAAGTATGGCTGCTCAGGCGCATAGTTAGTATGATAGAGAGCGATTCCTCCAACCACGGTGAGGCTACGCTGAGAATCCTGGAGCGGATAATGAAGACAAAAAACAACGCTGAATTTCTAACCACTCTGTCTAAGGATATGTAGAGGATATCATTGCCCGGTTGTCATTCCGAACGAAGTGAACAAGCGAAGCGGTCCTGGCTGGTTAGACAAACTGAAAATCCGGGTGAAGAAGAGCCTGGGCATGAATGTTGTCCTTTGTGACACATGTAAATGGAACTGGAGAAGCGCTTGTCATCGTCCGGAGCGCCCCAATGCTACCTGGTGCCCTGACTACGTCAAGAAGGGGAAATAATTGTGTTTTTCGGGGTGATGCACGGGCGAGGTCAGCTGTTAGACCTCTGGAAACCTGCGCAAGATATCGGCTGTCAAGAATGATGCTATTTGAGCTGATCTCTTGAATAGTTTAGGACCCTTCTGGCCACGATAAGCATATTAATCTGGCCGGTGCCTTCAAAGATGTCGTTTATCTTGGCGTCGCGCATCCATTTCTCTAGTAAGTACTTCCGAGAGTAACCTAGCGGGCCCATAATCTCGACTGCTTTCTGGGTGATTTTGGTGACGGCAAGCCCTGCTTTTGCTTTGGCCATTGATGCCTCGAGGTTG
>CAZLAL010000159.1:0-8032 GCA_964557455.1 uncultured Dehalococcoidales bacterium | reverse complement strand
CGCTACAATAGCCATTATGCCAATGATGATAAGGTAGATACCAATCAAATAGTTTAGTATCTTGGGGAAAATCATAACAATAACGCCGAAAATAAGGCTTGCTATCCCCATTCATAGACCTAAAGCTGGAAACGTAATTGCTGGCATTAGAATTTCACCTCCTTTCTTTAGATTCAAAAGGTATTGATCATATTTAGACTACATCAGCCTTCCCAAAAGTGTCAAGATGTTGTTGTGCGGTGCCAAGGATATGCTATAGAGTCACGGAGCAACAAAACGCTGGAAGGTGCATCTGATGATCATCTTGCAGAATGGACTGGAGTCTCGTAAACTTAGCCCAAGTTCGTAGCGATTCATGATTGGTTTCACGATTATCTAATGTTTGGAGGCGGGAGACAATGAGAGACCAGAAAAATCAAGCAGCAGAAGAGGCCAAGCGTGAAGAGAAACGCATTGAGGAAGAACCTGCGCAACTAGCCAGAGAGCAGGCAAGAAGAGAAACTGATCTGGCTAGAGAGCAAGCAATTGCAGAAGATCAGGAAGCGAGAAGGCGAAGAGCCAAAAATCAACCGCCAGAATCAGTTGAATAGGTGCGGGTAACCGGCAAGCCCGTACATCGTTTGCAGTTGTGTCCCATCTACAGGTGCGAACGGTTGAAATTATGCACAATTAGCCACTTTGTTGCGCCTTACGGAGAGCGGGGGAGCAAAGCAGAGCAGCAGAGCGAAAGTGCGGTGCGGCAGCCCGAAGCAGAGAAGCGCAGCAGAAGTGCAGAGCGAGAGAGCGCAGAACAAGCCCGCTAACAAAGAAGGTACTAATGGTGGAATCAAGTGGAATATAGAGACAGACCTCATAGAAACAACCTGGCTCATTATTAGGTCACAAAACGATGGAATGTGTTGCTGTATAGGGCGAAGCCCTCTGATTCTGGTGACAACCGTGATACAATGAATAATAGAGGTCGCTGACGAATCACCGGGGCAATATCGGGGTGGGTAAGATGAATAGAGGGCACTGGAATCGCTATATGAAGGCGGTTGCTGGTGCCATTTTGAATGTGTGCGGGGCCCTTACGGAACTTTTGGTGTTCCTTATCTCTATTGAGTCCGCTACCGGACGATAATTTTGGGCTCCGATGTGCGGTGAAGTATCTACGTGGGAATTGGGGGATTGAGCAGGGGGTATGGACAGGAAAACAGACGAGGTCGGGCAAGATGGCCCGAGCTGAGGCTGCTCAAAATTGAGCAGCCTCCAAAGGACGAGGAGGTAACTATAACAATAATCAGAATTCAGAACCGGAATTCGATATTTCGGAAAGAGGGTAGGCAGGTAGCCAGTAGAGTATAGTAAATGTGGCTGCTCAAGATTTGGTCGGAACAAATTCGGGAGGAAAAGTGTCATGAAAAGCGATGCGGAACTGCAAAAGGATGTTATGACTGAACTAAAGTGGGAGCCAAGTGTAGCCGCGGCAGAGATCGGGGTCGCTGTCAAGGATGGTATTGTCACAATGACCGGCTATGTGGACAGCTACTTCGCGAAGTCTACTGTCGAGCGCACCGCCGCTCGAGTCTTTGGTGTCAGGGCAGTGGCAGGAGAAATCAAGGTCAGATTTCCTGGTTCTTTCAAGCGCACGGATGAGGACATTGCCGGGGCAGCGGCATACACTCTTGAGTGGAATGTCTCGGTGCCTCATGACCGCGTCAAAGTTAACGTGCAGGATGGCTGGCTTACTCTTAGTGGCGAGGTAGACTGGTGGTACCAGAAGGACGCTGCCATCGATGCCGTGCAGAAATTGATGGGGCTGGTAGGAGTCAACAACTACATAACTGTCAAGCCGGTGGCGAAACCGCTGGATGTGAAGGCCAAAATCGAAGGTGCATTTCAGCGCAATGCAATGCTTGATGCGCGACGGATCACGGTGGAAACTCGTGGCAGCAAGATACTTCTCAGTGGCAGCGTACGCACCTGGGGAGAGAGACAAGAAGCCCAGTCGATAGCGTGCGCCGCGCCGGGTGTGTCCGACGTGGAGAACAAAATCACAATCAGCCCCTAGACCAATAGCCGGAAACTTGGTGGCGCCCGTCCGGCGTCCGCACGCGGGGCAGATAGAGGCTGCCCTCCGGAATAGCTTCTTCAATGGCTACTGGCACTGTAAAAAGCGCCGCCAGCGAGATGCAACGCTTGACTGCCTCGCGAGCCGTTGAAGGGTCTGCTTGCTTATGCTCTTCCATTCGTCCCTCTCTGAGATCTTCCTCTTCAACTTCTGCTACTTCCACTTCACTGGCTAAGATAATGTTGCCATTTTAAGAGGGCAACGTTTCTTTGTAATTACGGGAGTGTTACGGTTGCATTACAGAAGTGCAGGTCTGCTACAATCGGCGATATCATGGAGAACTACGAAACAAAACGGGACCTCTTCAAACTGCCGCGATACACGTTCCCTATCTGCCTGCTGTGCCTGGGCTACCCGACGGAGGCGCAGAAAGCCCGCCCGCCTACCAGCCGCTTCGACCGGGAATTTATCGTCTTCTAAAACAGCTACCGGCAGCTCGGACAAAGTGAATTCGAGAAAATGTTCGATAAGGAGCGGGCGCGCGCTTTCAAAAACAGCGAGGAATTAGATGGGGCCGTAAACGTGGGGCAACTAATCTACCGCCGGAAATTCACCGCCGGCTTCACGATGCAGATGAACCGCTCGGTCAAAGCCATCCTGAAGCAATGGGAAAATGACTGATGCGTTCCTTTCCCAGGAGATTTCAGCGGTCAAGAATCTCGGGGAATAAACGAAGCGGCGAAAACAGAATTTACGGAATTGAGGCGAAATCAAACGCCATTCCGAAGTCGAAACGCTCCTGGTAGCCAGAGATAACCGCACTGAGACGATGAGGAGAGTCCTAGCCTGGCTAACGGGGTGAACCGAGACCCCTCCTCTCTGCCGCTGAACAGTATGCCAGAAGACTACATTGAACTGTCTGCCTGATTGCACAAAAGCCAGTTTTGTTCAATGATAATTCGATACATCGCACAGTTCGTCAGATTGTGTAATCGGTCAACATAGACCACCAACTGTGAGAGCAAGGCAATATCCGATAAGCTATGGGGCGCCACAGTTTCTGTCCGGGCTATCTTCCCCTGGGGGACCCGACTCAACAACCCTTTAAGTAGGATTGACAATCGGATGTAGGTGGCATATCATCGGTATCGAGACCAAGGAGGAACGAAGTCAGTTCACTACGAGTTGATGTGCGGACTCGCGGTCAACATATGATTAGGCGGGTTAAGAACAACAAGGGAGAGGGAGTGAATTATGTGGAACAAGAGAGAGGAGAAAGAGGAAACTTTGTTGGAGGAGTTGTGCGGAGGCGATGCACAATTATATGATTTTCTCAGTAATTATTTGTATTTTAATCCGTTAGCGGCCATATCCAAAAAGGATCTCGATATCCTCACCGAGGAGGCGGAAAAAAGCGGGAATTTTAGACCGGCAGTGGATAAGGCCATTTTCGAGGCCGCTCAAAACCCGGGGGAAAGGGAAAGGTACATCAAAGTTATCCAAAACCTCGCGTCGAAGACCATACACGCGACGGAGCAAGAAAAACAAAAGGTAGAGAAAGAAGGACTCACCGACCGGGCTGCTAACCTTGGGAGAAGCATTGAAAATCAGAAATTTATGAGCGAGAGAACCGAAGACATAATAAACGTAGCTTCCAAGTTCTACACTGAGAAATTGGTGGAACTGGGAGAAAACGTGAGAAGAGAAGCAAGAGGAGAAAAGAGACGAGAAGCCGAATGGGAAGAAATGAGAATAGGGGACCTGGAAAAGGCGGCGCGAGAAGCAAGAAAAAAAGAGAGAGGAAAGATGGGAAGAGAAGAGAAAAGGGAAGCTGAGAAACAAGATAAAAGAGAAGAGCTGGCAGCAAACGAAGGGAAAGAGGCGAGAAGAGAAAAGAAACAAGAAGCTGAGAGGGAAGAAACGAGAATAGGGGACCTGGAAAAGGCGGCGCGAGAAGCAAGAAAAAAGGAAAGAAGGGGGAATTAGATTTTGGACCCAAAGCCAAACGCATTGAGCTCTCAGTGTCCAGGTTTCTTGTTCATCATAATACCAAACGCACGAATTTTTAAGATAGGATATTGGCCTATAATAGAGTAACAATAAGCCATTTTGTTCAGTCCCTCCTCCTGCATTGGCCAGGACAAGCGAGTGTAGATTTCGGCAAAAAGTTTGGACAGGCGCGGTGGCGTCAGACATCAGGCAGGTCACGAGATTGCAGAGCCTGTTCCGAGCGTAAGTGAGTAATCTCGCAGCGAGATTGCCACGCCCCGATAAGTCGGGACTCGCAGTGACCCGTACTCCTATTATGGACAAAAAGGCAAGTTGCCTGAAAACATGGGTACTATGCCTGATATGCCATCCGGGTAAGTCACTCCAGATAGCCCTTGAGCTTTCGACTGCGGGACGGATGACGTAACTTCCGCAGAGCCTTGCCTTCAATCTGCCGTATTCTTTCCCGGGTTACGCTGAATTCTTTCCCCACCTCTTCCAGAGTTCGAGCACGTCCGTCTTTGAGGCCAAACCTGAGCTGGAGCACTCTCTTTTCTCGCTCCGTAAGTTCATCGAGCACTTTGTCTATTTGTTCTTTGAGTAGCTGCTGTGAAGTGGCTTCAGTTGGTGCCAAACTGCTGCGATCTTCAACAAGGTCACCGAGACTGCTATCAGCATCTTCGCCAATGGGCATGTCCAGCGATATGGGCTGACGGAAGAAAACAGACATGACTTCTTCTACTCTTTCCGGCGGCATATCTAGACGGCCGCCAATTTCCTCGTAACTCGGTTGGTGCCCAAGTTCTTGAACTAACTGCCGCACCGTGCGTAATATCTTGTTAATTGCTTCTACCATGTGTACCGGAACACGGATGGTACGGGATTGGTCAGCTATAGATCGAGTGATACCTTGCCTGATCCACCAGGTGGCATAGGTACTGAACTTGTAGCCTCTTCTATACTGATACTTCTCTATAGCTCGCATGAGGCCAATATTCCCTTCCTGGATAAGATCAAGGAAAGGCATGCCACGCGCAATATGCTTCTTAGCTATGCTAACCACCAGACGCAGGTTTGCCTCAGTGAGGTGCCTTTCTGATGCTTCTGCTTCGGTCCCCACCTCTTCAAAGTAAGCTTCGAACTCACTGCTATGAGAGTCGAGTTGAGACAGGAAACTGTTGTTAGTCACGAGGGCCTTTAGTCTCTGCTGTGAAGGTTTAGCTATGGCCAGTAGCTCCAACATTTGCTCGGGTAAAAGTTGACTGTTAATGGAGAGATTTACTATGGCTTCTTCGGCCACAGTGATCTCTTTATCTATCCCCTCAGCGATTGCAGCTATTAGCGATGGATCTATGACAACGTCGACGGCGGCGCGAAATTCGGGATTCTTGATAGTCTCTACCACATTGCTGGAGGGCTCGATACCGATACGCTCTTCAATAATGCGAGCAATGGGATATCCCTTGGATAATTGAGAAACTACGTGAATGACTATGTCAACGGGTGAAGCGGATTTCTGGTATTTCCTGAAGTGGTTATCCTTGAGCCTTTCTACGTATCTACCCAGCTCTATCTTCCGGCATAGTATCTTTTCTTCGTGAGCTTTGAGCAGCGGCACCCTGCCGAGTTCCTGAAGATACATGCGAATTGAGTCGTCAATTACCCCGTATTCCCCTAATGCTGCCGCCGGTTTGCTCTCTTCAGCTTCCTCGGGAAGAAATTCTTCGCCTTCCTCTTTCTCCTCAACCTCCCCAACTATGGCACTGACATCCTCAACTTCGGCTTCATCGCTGGGTAAGTCCTCGGCCAATATCCCATCACCATCCACGCTGATGCTTCTTCCTTTAGCCATTGTTATTTCTCTTTTTCGAGGAGGACCTCCTGAAGCTGGTGCCCGGAATTTATGGTTGTGCCAATTTGCTGGGGGAAACTCAGTCCTTGCCTTGCCAGACCACCTCCCGGCCACTCTCATTATAGCACAGCGTCCGTAGTTGGGGAAGATTGTTTGCTCACTCACTAAGCCAGTCCCGCCCCTGTCTCTTGAATCTCTCACCCATTCTGGTCGCAGAGGAGGTATCTCCTGGCAGCGAAAAGTCATGCCGCAACATTTTCCACGAGATGCTACTGACTTCGTCTTCAGTGAGACTGCACAAAAGACAGACTTGCTAAGTGACAAAGAGATGCTTTGTTTGGACAACCTGGTGACTAGTTACTACCTAGATTTTGTTCTCAGAAACAAATCTTGAGCGCATAAAGGTTCAAATGCAGGCATGTTGCATGAAATGCAGAGGAAAGGTTGAGATCAAGAATCCAGAGGCTATCAAAATGAAAAACAAACGCCCTGCGACTCAAGGTGTATGCCCGGGGTGTAGGATCAAGGTATTCCGCATAGGTAAGTAGATCTGGCAAGCCCCCAGGGTTTTGTCCTTCGGTGTTCTCCAGGCCAGATTACCAGAGACGGAACTGAATTTGTTGTCTAGCGCCTAAAGGCGCCCGGGGAAAACTTCGTACGTATATTATCAGTGCCTCTCGAAATTAGAACTCTCTGCGAAGGTAATTAGTACGACTCGCTATCGGTTCCTATCTTCGTTTTGTTCCCCACATCACGACGGCTGCGCCTTTAAGCAGGTGTCTTGTTTCTACCAGCGGGATTTTGTTGTCACGCCAGATTCCGGCGAGACGGTCAACCGGCCACCGGTGACAGAAGTCTGAGATATTCGGACCCAGGAAACAACCCATGCGATGCCAACCTCGTGAAACGGGGAAAGTCATTACGGGCATGACGACCCTATTATTGAGTTCCCATAGAGCTCTCATCCAAAAGGCTCTTGGGATGTCGAACTCAAGCGACAGCAATTGCCCGCCTGGTTTCACTACGCGAGACAGCTCCCGTATTGTTGCATCAGGTTCCTGGACATAACGCAACAGGTAGGTGAAGACAACCGCATCGAAGGTCTCATCAGGAAAGGGTAAATGCTCAGCGCGGCCCTGGACAAGTTGGACTCTGCCGTCCAGACTTTTCTTCTCGATGGCGAGGAGGCCCGCTTGCAGCATCAAGTGGCTGACATCGATGCCCACGATTCGGCCATCATGGCGGTCGGCAATCTCCATGGCAACACCGGCTGTACCGGTACATACGTCAAGCACAAGGTTTCCCGGCCGAAGAGCCATTCGCGAGACCAAGAACTCGCGCCAACGAAGGTACTGAAAGTAAGTCAGCACTTGCGCCCAGGTGTCGTACAAGGGAGCAACCCCATCGAACAGGTCTTGGGCAAGGGTTCTCCTTACTGGGACAGCAGGTTGAGATTCAGCTAGCGAAGCCGACCGGTCCTGTCTTTCACTTGTCTTCATTCTTTATCCTCCCTCGAGCTGTCTTTTCTGCAAACTATCTCATGAAGTTAGAAGCGCCGGGATGCTGCGGGCTCGGGTCCCTCTTGATTATACATAAACTACGTAATCTAAGTAAACAAATCCCATAATTCTCGTTGAACCATGCACTGAAGCTAACTAGTATGCTGAAAGTTCTGTCGTCCGGTACCACCCACTTTACCGGACTTGAGCTCTATTACATAGCAAATTCCTGAGTGGTTCTAAACTACACATTTCGTCAGAAAGTGCATCCGGTGATAATCTTGCAGAATGGACTGGAGTTTCGTAAACTTGTCCCAGGTTTGTAGTGGTTCATGATTGATTTCACAGTTATCTAATGTTTGGAGGTGGGAGACAATGGCTGACCAGAAAAATCAAGCAGCAAAAGAGGCTAGGCGTAAAGAGAAGCACACTGAGGAAGAAGCTGCGCAACTAGCCAGAGAGCAGGCAAGAAGAGAAACCGATTTGTCTAGAGAGCAAGCCATTCAGAAAAATCAGGCAGCAAAAGAGGCTAGGCGTAAAGAGAAACACATTGAGGAAGAAGCTGCGCAACTAGCCAGAGAGCAGGCAAGAAGAGAAACCGATTTGTCTAGAGAGCAAGCCATTCAGAAAGAGCAGGCA
>CAZLAL010000158.1:0-5262 GCA_964557455.1 uncultured Dehalococcoidales bacterium | reverse complement strand
CATTTGCCAGGATAAACAGCGTGACCATTCCAAAATCTGCGTTGTGGAGAAACCTTCAGACATTAGCCCTCTGGAACATACGGGCAAGTACAATGGCGTCTACCATGTACTCCATGGCACCATCAACCCGGCACAGGGGATAGGGCCTGAAGACCTGAAGATAAAGGAACTCATGGCTCGCCTTAAAGACGGCTCGGTGACCGAAGTGATTGTGGCAACCAATGCCAACGTAGCCAGCGAAAGTACGGCTATGTACCTGCAACAGATAATCGCGCCGCTGGGTATTCACGTCACACGCCTGGCTCGCGGTCTGCCCTTCGGTGCTGAGCTCGAATATGCTGATGATTTGACCTTGGGGCAAGCCCTGGAAAACAGGCGAGAATTCTGACCAAGTGCACACAGGTAACCCCCCAAAGACAAAACAGGAATTCTCTAGCAGACAAGCCTATCCCAAAAACCTGAAGGACCATCCAGTTCATCAATTTGCTATTATAGGGTGCTCGTGAGGGCCAGCGCCCAGCCTCTATAGCTCAATTTACCGGCTCATCTATGGATCCGAGAAAATCCCAGAAGACGCTTGACACTGGAGACGATCTGATACAATAATATAAAATAGGAGCTTGCGATAGCTAACCTCTTGATTACCCTATCCGTTGATTGAGGGGCTAAGGAGGAAAAGTGACAGAACGGTGGGGAAAAGAGATTACTGAGAGCGCTGATGCATTGGTCTTAACTGCTCACTTAGTCGCTGCTAGCTAACGATGGAACCGACCTTCTGAAGGTCGGCTTTGTGTTTTCGGGCAGAGTGATGCTCGTCCAAACGAAAGTCGCCCGATAGACAAGACGCTAGCCCCGTGCTTGAGAGGCGATAAGGCAGCAAAAAGCGATAGAAGGAGAAAGAAGTGAAAAAGGTATTTGGTATCCTCTTTGCTCTGGTGCTGGTTGTCAGCCTGGGGTTGGTGACGACGGCGCCTGTCCTGGCAGATGTGATTGAGGTGCCAGATGACTACGACACCATACAAGAAGCCGTTAATGCTGCCTCGGATGGCGACACCATCGTAATAGCCGCCGGTTTATATGAAGAGAACGTTGTCATTGACAAGTCGTTGACCTTAAGGGGTGCCCAAGTTGGGGTTGATGCCCGGGCCCGCAGCGGCGCTGAGACCATCATCGAACCAGATGATGGACGCGGGATCGACATAGTCACCGCTGACGACCGCGTCGTCGTAATTGATGGTTTGACGGTGCAGAACGCCAGGACCGGAATCGCGGCCCCAAATGCTGTCGGTATGTCTGATGTTAACGGTATTACAGTTAAGAATGTGCGTGTCTTGAATTGCGATAAGGGCGGGATCACTATGGCTTACGCAAGTGTAGCGACGGTTGAGTACTGCTATGTGGAAGGCACGGAATTCGGCATCAACGCGGGTTCCCTTCAGCCGTTGGAGCCGACAGTGGCTAATTTCAGGCACAACGAAGTCGTTAATGTAGAGTTCGGCATTACCGGGTACCTCAAAGACTCTGTTATAGAAGGCAACCTGGTGAGGGACTTCACTAACGGGGGCGTAGGCATCAGCGGGCAATTCCTTAACACTGAAATCACTGACAACACAGTAAGCGGTTATAGTGGGGGCGCGGCCGTGACTTTTGAGGAGCACTACGGCCGGGACCTTTCTGAGGCCGTGCATATTGAAGACAATACCTTCACAAGGAATGAGTATGGTATTTATGTGTTTGATACGCAGACAACGCTTACCGGAATAACCGTC
Organism: uncultured Dehalococcoidales bacterium; assembly: GCA_964557455.1. GTDB lineage: Bacteria > Chloroflexota > Dehalococcoidia > GIF9 > AB-539-J10 > RBG-13-51-36. Next base: position 3,493 of record CAZLAL010000158.1, on the reverse strand, counting down.
AATTTCAACAACATCGCCGGTAACTCTAGGTATGGTGTGTGGAACAGGGGAGGCGAGATGCTGGATGCCACCAAAAACTGGTGGGGCAGTGCCAGTGGCCCCGGTGGAGCTGGCCACGGTAGTGGCGATGATATCTCCACCAAGGTGCGCTATTCGCCGTGGCTGGGGGCCGAACTCGGCACCGACCCGATGACCTGGGGCGTGGACACGACTAGTTCTATACAGGACGCCATTAATACGGCAGAACCTGGTGATACCATCCTCGTGAGGACGGGGGCTTACTGGGAGGACTTGAACATTGACAAGTCCTTGACCCTCCAGTCAGTAGATGGAGCTGAGGTAACTACAATTACCGGCTCTCTTTGCATAGAACTAGATGCTGAAACGGTCTTCTTTGGTGGGGAGGACTCTGGTTTCACCGTCGATGCGGATGAAGGTGACTTCGCTATGTCGCTTTCAATCGCTAGCGAAAGCCAGGTCTCCATCAGTCACAACGTGCTAGCTGGCGCTGTAGACGGCATAACCACGCGGAGTGGCTTGCTGCATGATAGCACCGTCACCATTGAGGATAACTACATACATGAAAACGACTATGGAATCTACCTCGAGTCCGTTACCGGCAGCAGCACCGTAGTCATCAACTCCAACCGCCTCGCTGGCAACGACGATTATGGGCTCTACGTTGAAGACAGCGCTGCTGTCGTTGACGCCACCTACAACTGGTGGGGCCATGCCAGCGGCCCCAGCGGTGGCGTGGTCGATCCCATTACCGGCACGACCGCAGATGGTACCGGAGTTGCTGTTTCAGAACATGTCCACTTCGACCCCTGGCTGACTGCTTATCTGTATACTCTCACAATCTCGAGCACTGGTGGGGGTTCGGTGGTCGTACCTGGCGAGGGGGCCTTCACCTACGAGCCCGGTACAGCAGTTCAGCTGATAGCGGTTACGAATACTCTCTATAACTTCGCCCGGTGGATTGGGGATGTAAGCACCATCACCGATGTCAACTCCGCCGTAACTAACATCACTATGAACGGCGACTATTTCATAACGGCCGACTTCAGTTTCGGGCCGTTTTCATGGTGCTTCATCGCCACCGCAGCCTATGGCACCGACACAGCTAGAGAACTGGACATCCTCAGAGAGTTCAGGGACGAGGTCCTGCTGCCTAATAGCCTGGGCACTGCGTTTGTATCCTTCTATTACAGAACCAGCCCCCCCATAGCGGACTTTGTCTCTCAACACGGGGTTCTGAGAACAGCCGTGAGACTGGGCTTTCTTGACCCGATTGTGAAAATGCTGACGTGGACCCACGATTTATGGTCGGGACCAGAAAGGAACAATTAACAGGAGCTTAACATCAGTATCTTATGATATTGTGAGCTGAAGATCTGGCGGACAATAAATTGTCACAAGAGAGGTGAGGATCGACAAGGATTTGCGGGCCGACAAGGACGTTAGAGAGACAATTGTTGACAAGGAGGTGAAGAGTGAAAAAGATATTTAGTACTCTGTTTGCCCTGACGCTGGCGGTGAGCCTAGGTCTGGTGGCGGCGTCGCCGACTTTCGCCGACACCACTAGACATGTACCCGGCGTATACCCCACCATCCAAGCAGCCCTTAATGCTAGCGAGGATGGCGACACCATCAGGGTAGCGGCTGGGGTATATGATGCCTTCGTGGTATATGGAAAGCAAGATATTCGCATAGTCGGCTCCGATGGGGCAACCGTTACTACTGCAAACTTAGTTTCGGTTGATGTCGAACCGATACAGGATGCCTGGGTCATGGCTGCGGTCTATGACTCAGGAAACATTAATATCGAGGGTATTGACTTTGATGGAGCCGAGGTCAGCGGAGAAAACGTAATCGGCATTGCCTACATTGACAGCACAGGTGAAATCGATAAACTGACTGTGGAAAGCATTACCGGGGACCAATACGGAGTGGGGGTGGGTGCAATAGGTACTGCAGGAACCTCTGCAATAGACCTCTCAGGCACCACTATCAAGAACTCAATGATAGGTATATTTGTTGTCGGTGGTGATTCTATCCTGGAAGCTCGCTTCAACAACATCGTGGGCAACACTTACTATGGTGCGTATAACTATGGAGATGGGACGCTGGATGCCATATACAACTGGTGGGGTCATGCCAGCGGGCCGTATCACCCAGTAGCTAACCTTGGCGGCATTGGCAATCCTGTCAGCAACGATGTGGATTTCGACCCCTGGCTGAGCGCTGACGTAGTAACACAGACGATAACCGGTTCGGGCACCGTTAATGCGCTTGTACAGGCTGACACCGAGGTTCTGGTAACCGGAGCTGGCAGTGTCGCGGTAACTGTTGCCAAACTAGACAGTAATCCAGGGGGTGATCCTCCGGCCGGCACCGTCTCACTGGGTAGATATATCGATGTCTCTATCTCGGATCCAATCGGAGTCGAGGAAATCGAGATAAGGCATTACTACACCGATGATGATGTAGCAGATATTAGCGGGACTCTCCAGGAGTATCTCCGACTGCGGTGGTGGGACGGTGACGAGTGGAGATCATACACATACGGCGGAGTCGTTACCGATAGTACCGGTGACTACGCCGGCTATACATGGGGAAAAGTCAGGGCGGAGACCGAGCCGAGTCTGAACGACTTGACAGGAACGAATAATGGTGATTTCTGGGAAGGTCCAACCGAAATTACTTGTGGTGGATGTTTTATCGCCACCGCAGCCTACGGTACCGATACCGCCCGGGAACTTGACATGCTCAGAGAGTTCAGAGACGAGGTCCTGTTGCCTAACAGCCTGGGCGCCAGGTTAGTATCCTTCTACTACAGGACCAGCCCTCCCATAGCCAACTTTGTCTCTCAATACGAGGTTGTGAGGACAGTAGTGAGGGTAGGCCTCGTTGACCCCATTGTGAAAATACTAACTTGGACCCACGCCTTGTGGTCGGGATGAGATGTTAATGAGCACAACAGCATTCTCGGGCACTGAATGGGCGCCGGGGGGAGTGAATAGAAATGGAGTAAGAGCGGAAGGCCTCGCAAAATCAAACCATCCCTACGGGGTCGACATCTATAGTCCAGCCCCGGGGCAGATTGAGCAAGGACAACACCTGAGTTGAGTCAGCTCCGCGGAGGAAGAGTTGCCAGCGATATCGGCCCCTGGCTCGCAAGGCAAAAGCGGGGACGGGACCGATTACGCTGCAGTCGCTTATATTCTTTCTCGTCTTTTCATCGAGAATCAGATGATATACCCTCTGTGCCTCACGGCGGCATAGCTCTTCATTGCTGTGACTATAAACCAGACGGACTACCTGGCTAAAAGGCGGATAGTTGTACTGGCGGCGATAGTCTATTTCCTTATAATAGAACCCGACATAATCGTGTCTGGCGGCAGCTTCAATAACGTAGTTGTCGGGGGAGTAAGTCTGGATGATAACCTTGCCGGCTTTTGCCCCACGCCCCGCCCTGCCAGCTACCTGACAC
>CAZLAL010000157.1:0-3001 GCA_964557455.1 uncultured Dehalococcoidales bacterium | reverse complement strand
CCAGCTTCGCCGCTACTCTCCTCGTGCCCTCAGCTAACAGGTCACCGATACCTTCCCTTCTGGCTATCTTGTGTATTAACTGAATGACAACATCCGCATCACCGAATTTGAGTTCCAGGCCGTCAGTATCAGCCTTGGTCAATATCCCTTTTTCGTAACACTCTATAGCAAAAGCTATTGTACTCCCGGCGGAGATTACATCCAGACCGTACTCATCGCACAGGTTATGTACAAATGTCACTGCCTCGAGGTTGTCCAGCGCACACATGGCACCGAAAGAGCCGATCGATTCAAATTCCGGCCCTTCGCCCTTACAAGCATAGGGACCAGTCTTCACCACGCTTACCCGTCCGCAGCTAATGGGACAGGCGTAGCAATGCTTCCTGTCCACCAGGAGCGTGTTGGCCAGAGTGATTCCGCTTATCTTATCTATATCCGGAACAACACCAGTCTGCCAATTTCTGGTAGGAAAGCCTCCCCTAACGTTTACCAGATCCGTGACCATAGCCGTCCCGTAGGTCTCGAGGGTAATCTTCAGCAGGCTCTCGTTAACCAAGTCGTAATTTCTCTTTGAGATCTGGCCGAAGGCTTCGTTGTTGGCAATTTTAATCTCCTGTGTCCCTCTGGCAGCCACTGCCTTCAGGCGTTTCGACCCCATTACTGTTCCCAACCCGCATCTGCCTGCCGGCCGGTGAATATCGTTGAAAATACCGGCATATCTGACCAGGTTCTCACCAGCTATGCCGATGCCAGCAACATTGAAATCCTCGCCCAGTTGCTCCCTAATAATCGTGTATGTTTCTTCGATACCTTTGCCCCAGAGATGCTTGGCGTCTCTGAGTTCCGCTTTGCCGTCATCTATCACCAAGTAGGCCGGCTTAGGCGAAATCCCTTCGAAGATAATCCCGTCGAAGCCCGACTCTTTCAGGTAGACTCCCCAAGTGCCTCCGGAGTTCCCATCGCCCCACAGACCGGTCAGAGGCGACTTAGCGACTATACAATATCTACCGGCGCTTGGCGATTCTGTGCCAGTCAGGGGCCCGGTCATAAAAATAAGCTTATTGTCGGCACCAAGCGGGTCAGCGCCTTTGGGCACTTCGTCAAAGAGGTATTTTGTGGCCAGCCCGCTTCCTCCCAGGAACATCTTGCAGTCGTCCTCTTTAAGAGCCTCTGCTGACGCCTTGCCGTTTGTCAGATCCACCCTGAGTATTTGTCCCATATAACCGAACATCTCTGCTCCTCCTTTTGTTGGCTCACAAGGGTCTTGAAACAGGCTATATCACCTCTCAAACTTCGCCTTGACGGCATCCATGCGCCGCACATGGTGGATTGTCTCAAACGGCGTTTGTGTAAGATCGAGCACTCGCTTCAGGACCTTTTCGTTAGGTGCCTTCCACTCACAGAAGTATTTGTTGCCGGCGAAATCGCAGTAGCTACATATCCAGGAGACGCCTTTTGGCAGGTAATTGGCGGCGGCCTTGGCACGTGCAATCAAATCTTCCTCGGTGAACGATGCTTTGTGAACAACAATGAAGCGTGGCATTTTTACCTCCTAGTTCCCCCGAAGCTCGTTAAGGTTGCTACAGTGGCTCCGGTAAAGCTAAAAATCTATGCTCTTTCCTTCGTATGCGTAGCCGAAAAACCTCTGGGTCTCTGCGGCACTGGGTATTCTGGCAGAGACAATCAGCGAGCCGTCGGCCATAGTATTGTCTATCAGCTTGTCCATCGCCTTGTTGAGGCTGTCCAACGGAATCCCTGTTTCTTTAATGCTCAGCGGTTGATCGATACTACGAGCCAGTCCTCGTATAGCTTGCGCCAAGACTGCTGTTGCCTTTTTCCCCTTTGGTACTTCCAGCTTGATAGCGTAGGCTATTTGCGCCCAGAGCTCTTCGCGAGCGTCTCCGATGAACTCGATGGTATAGGGTAGAAGAAGCCCGACCGCTCTGCCATGCGGAACGTGGAATACAGCGCCCAGGGAGTGACCGGCCGCATGGGCCATAGATGACAGCGCATTGATGAAGCCGATACCTGCGATACAGGCTGCATTATGCATCTTTTCCCGGGCCTCCAGGTCATGGCCATCCTTCACTGCTCTAGGAAGATACTGGAAAACCAGCTGTATAGCCTTGATACAGAGACCGTCAGTGAAGTCATTCTTCCAGGTGCAGGTGAACCCCTCAACTGCGTGGGTCAGGACGTCCATGCCTGTATCTGCCGTTATCTGCGGGGGCATCCCCTGTGCCATTTCGGGATCCACTATAGCAATATCGGGGATGATTTCTCGGTTAATAAGGCTCAACTTTCTTTGCTCGGCTGTGTCGGTGAGGACGGTTGCAAAAGTTGCTTCGGCACCGGTGCCGGAAGTGGTGGCAATACAAATAAGCTTGCACTTAGTCCCCAGACCTAGATCCGAAATAAAGGGGTTTATCTCCTCCGGCTTAATGTCTGGTCTTTCATATTGCACTCTCATGGCCTTGGCTGCGTCCATAACCGACCCCCCGCCCACCGCTACAACCAAGTCCGGGCCGTACTGATTCATCAGGGCTACACCCTTCTGTACCGTCTGCAGCGACGGGTCGGGCTCAACCTCATCAAAGACAGTGGCTTCTATCCCTGCTTGAGAAAGTTGTCCTTTAACCTTGTCAACCAAACCAAGACTTACGATATTCTTATCGGTAACGATGAACGCCGATTTCCCCTTTAATTCAGCCAGGTGGCTCAGCGCATCTTGTCCAAAAACTATCTCAGGAACCACAAAGTACCACATAGCTTCTCCCTCTCTATAAACTCGCTGCATCACTGAGGCAGCATTCAGTCAACAGACGGCAGTTGTTGTGAGCGCGCTTGCGACTTCACAGCAAAAGTTGTTTACTCAGGGAATACGGTCTCGAATACAGTCATACAGTTGACCAGTTCCACGGCCGCCCTGGGCATCTTCATGATTTGGGCCATATCGCCTTTGACTTTGATTTTGCCGGTCATCATGGACTGGACAGGGTCA
>CAZLAL010000156.1:0-4359 GCA_964557455.1 uncultured Dehalococcoidales bacterium | reverse complement strand
AGGGGAACCAGGGGCCGGCACACCAAGGCAAGCGCTGCGCTCCCCCAGTATGGCGGGCTTGTGACACTTGAGGATGAAGAGGAAGAAGAAGAGGAGGAGTAGACTCAGCCTTAATCTCATTTTGCCCAAAGCGAATCATGGATACAAGCCTGAGCCTGGGCCAATTCCTTCTAGGAGCAGTCGTGATTTCCCTTACGGGTGTGATGTTGCCGGGACCAATGACTGCTGCTACCATAGCCAAGGGGTATAGCCAAAAACATGCTGGTGCCTGGATTGCAGCCGGGCATGCAGTTGTTGAGGTGCCGCTCATAGCTGCTATAGCCAGTATCTATTGTGCGACGGGGGACTTGGTCAGCTCTCCGAAAGTAGTAAAGGCAATATATATGATCGGCGGCTTGATGCTGTTCTATTTGGGCTTCCGAATGTTTCGAGCTATTGGTGATGAGGCTGTTGTGGCAGGGGGACTACCAGCTAGTTCGTTGCTGACCGGCATTGTCATCACGGGCACTAACCCTGGTTTTTACATATGGTGGGCGACCTTGGGTGCTGCCCTGGTAACCGGTGCTGCCAGATTTGGAGCTCTTGGTATTGTTCTGCTCACTGTGGTGCATCTGCCGTGTGATGTAGCCTGGAGCGAATTCTTGTCCGTGGGCACATTTGAGTCAAGACGATGGTGGACACAGAAGGCACAAAGGATTGTGTTTAGCGTGTGCGCTTCGATTCTGGTTGGTTTTGGAGTCTGGTTCTGGGTGTCCGCTTTTCTATAAGGTCAAGGGACAATCTGACTTGCTTGGAAGTACTTTCCTTCAGTCTTTATAGACGGGGCAATAAGCATCTTGACCTTGTGCATTTCTTTGATGGTTCGAGCACTGCATACGCCCATGCTGGTCCGCAGAGCGCCTACCAGGTTTTGGGTGCCATCGGTAACGGATGTGGGGCCGAAGAGAATTTGCTCTACTGAGCCCGTAGTACCAACCCTGATGCGTGTGCCTCTGGGCAATGCCGGATGGGAGTGAGACATGCCCCAGTGATAACCCTTTCCAGGCGCTTCTGTCGCCTGTGCTAGGGGCGACCCGATCATTACGGCATCGGCACCGGCGGCAAACGATTTGCATAAATCGCCGCCCGTGCGAATGCCGCCGTCTGTTATCACTGCCACATATTTACCACTTTCTTTCAGATATGCTTCTCTGGCGGCAGCGCAATGCAGAGTAGCAGTTATCTGGGGAACCCCAACGCCGATAACCTCTCGAGTGGTACAGGCAGCGCCAGGCCCAACTCCGACCAGGATACCCTCGATGCCTGTTCTCATTAATTCTAATGCCGCGCTATAGGTACAGCAATTACCCACTATGATGGGCAAGGACATCTGCTGGCATAGCTCAGGCAGGATAAGTCCCCGATAGCTCTTAGAGATGTGCCTGGCTGTCGTGACAGTAGATTGCACCACAAGTATATCCATGCCGGCATCTCTGGCTATGGGAGCCAGTTTTTTAGTATTGGCCGGAGTTATAGATACAGCGCAGGTCGCACCGGCCTTTTTTATTGCTCCAACGCATTTGCTGACGAGCTTGTCTTTAATAGGCTCTGAGTAAATCTTCTGAAGGAGGGCGGTGACTTCCTTTTCGGGTGTCTGGGCAATTTGGTTCAAGATCTCGTCTGGATGTTCGTATCTTGTCTGTATACCCTCTAAATTTAGCACGGCTAGACCGCCGAGTTTGCTGAATTCGATAGCAAAGGGAGGATCGACGATAGCGTCCATGGCCGAGGCCAAAATGGGGACGGAGAAGGTGTAATCCCTTACGGCAAAACTTATGTTGGCCTGGTCAGGATTAATGGTCACGTCTCCGGGGACCAGGGCAACCTCATCAAACCCGTAAGCACGTTCAAGCTCTTTGAATCTAGGGTGAGGCATAGTCACTTACCTTGATGGAAATTGCCTCAAACTATACAGGGATGGCAGGCCAAAGTCAAGAGAACTGTAGATAAAATTATAGCTATAGTGTATAATCTCTGCTCGTGCCTGTTCTTTATCTCGTTGCTACACCTATTGGGAATCTGGAAGACATTTCCCTGCGAGCCTTGCGTTTGCTGAGGGAGGTGAAGCTTATTGCCGCTGAAGATACGCGTAAAACGCGTCGTTTGCTTAATGCCTATGATATTAAGACACCGCTGACCAGTTATCATGAGCATAGTAGCAGGACTAAACTCCGCTATTTACTGGATTATCTTGACAAAGAAGATCTGGCGCTTGTTTCGGAAGCTGGCATGCCGGGGCTAAGTGATCCTGGTTACGACCTTGTTGCCGCTGCCATCGAGCGTGGCATATTTGTAGCAGCGGTTCCTGGCGCTTCGGCGGTGATTACCGCTTTAGTGGTATCCGGGTTACCGACCGACCAATTTGTTTATGTTGGGTTCTTGCCCCGCCGCAAAGGACAAAGGCAACGTCTTCTCAACTCAATGGTGGATGAGCCAAGAACTATAGTGGCTTTCGAAGCACCGCATCGTCTTCAGGCAGCACTGAGCGACATCGAAGAGATTCTAGGAAATCGAAGACTATCTATATGCCGTGAGATTACGAAATTCCATGAAGAGATTTTCCGGGGCAGAGTGAGCGAAGGTAGGGAACACTTCGCGGAACCCAGAGGAGAGTTCACTCTTGTTATCGAAGGTAAGACTCGAGCTTGGTTAAGACTTCAGGAAAGGAGTTAGAATGCGCCGTGGTTGTATTGCAGTAGGAAAGGTCGAATGTGACAAGTGTCACCGTCCTATTAAGTACGGAGAACGTTATCTTATGATTGATGAAGAAGAGGGAGTCAAGCAGCGTCTTTGTATTGATTGCTGCCGGAGTCTTGGTTACATCTCACACGAAACAGACAGGGGAAGCGACATAATTACCTTTCTGTCCAAGGAGTAGACCTTATCAATCATCATCTGAGAATTTGGGTTGATGACAATGACGTGGCACGGCTAGCGGCAATCGCAAGAGTGCTGCCGATTTGGCGGGATGTCACTAAACTTGGTGTTGAGTTAACCAAATCCTCCAGATCTCCGAAATCATCGATTTATGTGGTATAGATATTGGCGGTTAATTATTGGACTGATTCGATGATTCACAGCTGTCCATCTTTTGGGGGAGGAATTTGAGCGAGCATATTTTTATTGGCGTCGCCTGGCCTTACGCCAATGGTCCCTTACATTTGGGACATATCAGTGGCGCTTATCTGCCAGCCGATATTTTCGCTCGGTATCACCGTTTGAAGGGCAATGATGTCCTGATGGTGTCGGGCAGCGACCAACACGGGACACCAGTTACGATCCGCGCTGAGCAAGAATCTGTCACTCCGCAGGAAGTGGCAGCTAAGTACCACAAGCAATTCATGGACTGTTGGCAAAGACTGGGCATCTCGTTCGACTTGTTTACCAGCACCGATACTCCCAATCATAGCCAGGTTGCTCAGGACATGTTTCTAACCTTGCTCAATAAAGGCTACATCTACAAGGACACTATGCTTCAGGCTTATTGCCCGAAGTGCCAGAGGTTTCTTCCCGACCGCTATGTGGAAGGTACTTGTCCTTACTGTGGGTTTGCTAAGGCGCGAGGAGACGAATGCGATGAATGTGGCAGGCCATTGAACCCAGGTGAGCTTAAGGACCTCCGCTGTCGTATTTGTGGCACTCCGCCGCGCTTCGAGTCTTCGGAGCATTTCTTTCTGCGGCTTACGGCTTTTCAGGATAAGTTGAGTGCCTGGATAACGGAGCAGACGCATTGGCGGCGCAGTGTACTTGGTGGCGCGTGGAAATTTCTGAACGAGGGACTGAGGGACAGGGCAATCACCCGCGATTTAGACTGGGGAGTGGCTGTGCCACAGCCGGGTTTTGAGCGTAAGCGCCTCTATGTGTGGTTTGAGAATGTGATCGGCTACCTGTCAGCAAGTAAAGAGTGGGCAAAACTCCGGGGAGATGATTCGGCTTGGCGGGCTTTTTGGCAAGGGGACGCCAAGAGCTACTATTTCTTGGGCAAGGACAACATTTTCTTCCATTGCCTTAGCTGGCCGGCGATGTTAATGGGTTATGATGGACTGAATCTTCCTTATGATGTCCCGGCGAATGAGTTCTTGACTATCGAAGGCAAGAAGCTTTCCACCAGTCGTGGCTGGGCGATTTGGCTGGCTGATTATCTGGAACGATATGAACCAGATCCTCTAAGGTATGCTTTGGCAGCGAATATGCCTGAGACTGGGGACAGTGATTTCTCGTGGCATGAGTTTCTGCGTCGTAATAATAACGAGTTGGTGGCCACCTATGGGAATTTAGTCCATCGTGTTCTGACATTTGCGCAGCGTCATTTCGATGCAG
>CAZLAL010000155.1:0-3051 GCA_964557455.1 uncultured Dehalococcoidales bacterium | reverse complement strand
TTTTGCCGCAGGGCGGAGCGCTGTAACACGCCAAAACGGTGCTGCTCGTCTATCACCGCCAGGCCCAGCTTCGTGAATTCCACTTCTTTCTGAATAAGGGCATGCGTGCCGATGACGATGTCTACTTCTCCTCGCTTTATTTTATCGTGCAGGCCTTCTTTCTCGGCAGCGCTGAGGCTGCCGGTGAGCAAGGCAATGGTCAGCGGCCCGGACAGAAATCCAGCGTAGCGCCTTATGTTCCCTTCGCCCTGCTCGGCGCGAGCTTCCCCGGCGCTGGCCTGCGACAGGTAACCGCAGATATTGGCGTAGTGTTGCTCGGCCAAGACCTCGGTGGGGGCCATCAAGGCCCCCTGATAACCGTTTGCCGCCGCTATCAGCAGGGCCAGCGTGGCAATGACGGTTTTGCCGCTCCCCACATCGCCCTGCAGAAGACGCGACATGGCCTTTGCTTGCTTGAGGTCGTTCAAAATTTCCTGCAGCACCCGCTCCTGTGCCGGCGTCAGGCTGAAGGGCAGACATTGCAGGAACCTATCGACAACTTTGCGCTCTATCTTGAAGGCATTGCCCGGCTGCCCTTCCTGCCAGTCGCGTTTCTTGGCCAGCACGCCTAATTGCAGAAGGAATAATTCATCGAAGGATAACCTCCCTCTTGCCCTTTCCGCCATCGTCTGGTCGTCGGGGTAGTGAATTTGGGCGATTGCCGCCGGCAGGTCCAGTAGCTGGCAGCGGGTCTTAATCTCTGGAGGCAGAAAATCGCTCAGTTGCCAGGCACAACCATCAACAGTCTCCTTGGTCCATTTCCTCACCTGTCTGGGATATAGGCCTTGAGTCAGTGGATACACGGGCACCAGGCGTCCGGTGTGAATCAGCTCCTTATCTGCCAGCAGTTCCCATTCCGGGGACTCGAATACTTTGTGCCCCTTGAACACGCTGACTATGCCGCTGATCACTATTCGGGCATTAGTCCGAAAACTCTTTGCCAGGTAGGGCTGGTTAAACCACACTGCCCGGATGTTTCCTGTCTCGTCGCCCACTATTGCCTCCGTGCCCGCCCGGTTGCCCAGAGTAAGCACCCTGGCCTGCCAGATTGTGCCTATGATGGTCTGCTCTTCGCCTTCCGTGAGCTCGGAGATCGGCTTTCTTAGGCTGTAATCCACATAACGCCTGGGAAAGAAATAAAGCAAGTCACGCACTGTCTGCACATTGAACTTGGCGAACTTGCTGGCTACCCTCGGCGTGATGCCCCTGATAACGGTCACAGGCGAGTCCAGCTCTTCTTTTCGCTTCTCGCGCGGCTGAGCAACTGCCTTCTGACTGCCGGTTACCGCCTTCTCGCTTCTCCTGGGCGGTTTTCCCGCCTTAGCCAACCAGTTGAAGACCTTTGCTATCCATCTCTTACGCTCATCCAGGCTGTATGAGCCATAATCGGACCTGAATAAGTTGAGTCCGTCAAACTCGCTTAGCAGCTGCGGATTGTTGATGCTCTGCCTGATTGGCCCGGCCTGCCTGTGCAGATACTTGTCCAGCCCGCCGATCACCGCCTTGTCGCTGTAGCCCTTCCGGCGTTCCAGCTCGAGGACGTTTCGTAGCGAATCGATGCCTGTCACTTTCTGTTTACTTCTTGCCTCGTTGGCAATGTCACTCCAGCGAAATTATGTAATTGTAATGCGGCTGGCCCCCGTATACTACCTCGGCCTGGGCCTGGTAGCGGTCACGGATTTCCCCGCTTATCTCTTGAGCCTCCGTTTCCGTGGCGTCCGCACCGTAATAGACGGTGATTATGTTGCTTTTCTCCGCTCCGGCTTTGCCCAGAGCCTCCAGGATGACATCCCTTGCTTCGTCGGCCCTGGCTATGAAATCTTCGTCGTTCAAGATAGCAATAAATTGCCCTTTTCTTATGTCCAGGCCGCCAAGGCGGGTCTCCCGGACCGCCCTGGTGATCTCTATAGCCTTCACCGCGCTCATTGCGTTCTCCATAGCGCGTGCGTTCTGCTCGAGGTCCAGGTCATAATTGAAGGCCAGCACTGCCGCCACGCCTTGCGGGATATTCCTGGCGGGAAGCACCTTAACTTTCTTGGAAGTAAAGGTCTGGACCTGGGAAGCCCCCGACATAATGTTCTTGTTATTGGGCAGCAGAATGACGTTGTTCGAGGGGGCCGATTCCACAGCTTGCAGCAGTTCGTGAACGCTGGGGTTCATCGTCTGCCCGCCGGGGACAATGATTACATTGCCCAGGCTGTTGAACAGCTTGAAAAACCCGTCTCCGCTGGCTACCGCCACCATGCCGATATCCACCTGCGGCAGCCTTTCTCTCTGCATCTTAATGAACAGGGCATATTGGTCTTCCATGTTGTTAATGATTATGTCGTGCAGCTTTCCCAGCTTTGCCGCGTACTCCAGTACATTGCTGGGGTTGCGGCTGTGGATATGGACTCTGACCAGAGCATCGTCGCCCGTGACTATCAACGATTTCCCCTTCCCCTTGAGGGCTTTCTTGATTTTGTCCGGGTCGAGGTTCCGCCCTTCCACAACAAAGTTCGTGCAATATCCATAAGGCGTCTCCAGATGCTGCGGCAGCCGGGTTATCCCGGGGGCCGTTCCCGTCCTGGCCACGACCAGGTGTGGCCTCCGGTACTGCATCTTTGGGGCTTCTCCCTTCAGAAATTGCAGCGCGCCCTCCAGCAGAATGTATAAGCCCTGCCCGCCGGCATCCACCACTCCCGCCTCTTTCAATACCGGCAGTAGGCTGGGCGTTCGAGCTACGGAGTCCTCTGCCTCCTTGACCGCCGCTTCCAGCACCGCGACCAGTCCGTCGTCATCTTTGGCTGCTTCTTGAGCGGCTTGGGAGGCGTCCTTAAGCACGGTCAGGATGGTCCCCTCGACAGGATTGCCAATCCCTTTGTACGCCATTTGCGCCGCTTCTGTCAGGCCGCGGGCCAGGTCCCCGCCGCTGAAGGTCTTGCCCCCCAGCGCCTTGGCCAGACCTCTGAAAAATTGAGATAGGATGACTCCTGAATTGCCCCGCGCGCCCATCAGGGCTCCGTGCGCCAG
>CAZLAL010000154.1:0-5445 GCA_964557455.1 uncultured Dehalococcoidales bacterium | reverse complement strand
GCAGGAGTCCTGCACACTCGGCTCTGATTTCCCAATATGGTTTAAGACAATATAGTCTATGTTTACGCAGCCCTTGTGAGACAGGATATTCTAAAGTGTTAAGGCTAAATACTGGCGAATACAAAGCTATTTAGCCAAATCAAGATCGAAACTCGAAATAGGAAGACTGAAGCGACCAAATCAGCCAATCTTCCTCGGCCCAATACGTATTCCTAATAACTGACCAGTATGGGGAAAATGTAATGGAGGCATCAACTCAGCGGAGGATAATAGTCGAGATAAAAATCATACCCCGCTCCTTCAACACGTTCCACTTCGGCACTATCTTTCAGTAAAATAATCGTGATCAGCTCGCCTGGCGTCTTATTGGTGATTGCGCAGGAGATTTCTATTCCCCGTATACCAAATTCAAAGGCATTCTCGCCCACCGTCATTTCGCCTTGGATGTCAGTCGCCTCGGTTCGACTACCTCTAACATACCTCACTTCATGTGTACAGAAGCCTTCAAACCCTGCTCCTTCACTGCCAATGACCTTAATAGTAAACTCTGCATTTTCCCAGCTTCTGATACGGGGACTGACGGCAACACCGACCAAAAGGGCCGCAAGCACAACAAGAGCAACTATTGTCAATCCTTTCTTCATATTCCTATCCCCATTTTACTTCTTGTGTGACCTCGTGTCAAGAGCATCTGTAGTGGACTCCGTTGTTGCAGTGTCCCTGAAATTCCAAGGAGATTAAGGAACCGAAATGATGCAACCTTTTTTGTCCTCCTGCGTTACAGTAATAGGACAAAGCAGCATATGTTCAAAAGACCGGCATGCGCCATAGTTACCAGTATCCTTCTTACCGCTACGCTTCTAGCAGCGATGGTATTCGCTTCCCACCCAGTCTCAGCGTCGCAAGACCAGGAACATATTTCTTCCCCCGAGGTGGAAACCGATACCACACCATCAGGCTACTTTAGACTTACGGTCTCGCCTGCTGTGGTCTATGCTGACGTGGGTGAACAGATTGAAATCCGCTGCAGTATATGTTGCATGATTAACACACCTGTCGAGGTAGAGTCCGTTGATGTGCTCCTGTTTGATGCTTATGGCTCCATGATCAGGGAGCAGGCAATGACCAAGGATTCCTACTGGTCCGCATATACAGTATACACAATCGTAGGTGACGAAGCTTATTATAAGATAAGGTTCAACTTTAGCTTTATTATTTCGTTCAGCGAGTCTGGAGAGCATACCAAGTCTGTAGAGCATACAGAGTATACGGTCTACTCGTTTCCAATTCTAGTGTCGCAAGACGAGGAACCGATTGAAATCGTGTCTGTGTTGGGCCCTGTCGGACCGATTAACTGGGGAGGGCCAGCAATCGAAATAACCCTGAGAAATGTGGGTGTTGAGCCCATTGTTTGGTTAGCTGCCACTCTTGAAGTATCTTCAATCTCCGGTTTGCCCATCGATTTTACCTTTGATGATGTTACTCCTTCGCATCCTTTGCAGCCTAATAGAACCACGAGTGACACATCCGGTCTAATCGGAGGAGGATTTGCCGGTAATGTCTCGTATCCTTTGACCATAAATGCCACGCTCGAGAGCGGGGCCAGCTTCGTTTACACAAAGCCCGTACAGATTGCGCAACCCCGGCCGAACATCTGGTGGCTGGGGTTAGTAGGGGCGATCTGTGCTCTCTTTCCACCCCCCATGGCCGTACTTATCATTCCGGCCATCATCTTTCTCCACCTGTCCAGGAATGAGTTATAGACGTTAGCAGTTTGGCAAACGGTTTCCCCCTTCAATCCTCATCTTTCACAGATGGCGTAAATTGATGTGATTTACACAGCCCTCCAAAACAGGATATTCTAAAGTGTTAGGGTTGAATACTGGCGAATATAAAGCTATTTGGCCAGATCAAGCTGGCTGTTTAAGATGAGCAGCGTTTGCTTAGCGTCAACTGCATCAGCCATAATGGTGAGTGGCTGAAGTCCCGTAAACTGTAAGCTAATGAAACTCATAGTCGGTCTGGGGAATCCCGGCAAGGCTTATGCCCGTAATCGGCATAATATCGGTTTCCAATCGCTGAATTACTTCGCCAGGCTTCATTCCATCCAGTTCGACCGCAGGCAATGCCGGGCTCGAGCAGGCACCGGCGAAGTAAGGGGCGAGAAATTGCTGTTGGCCAGGCCCGGCGCGTTTGTGAATCTGAGCGGCGAATCGGTGGCTTGCCTGGTGCGCAAGCACAAGGTCCTTTTGGCCGACCTGCTGGTGATATACGATGACCTCGATTTGCCTCTGGGCAAGACTCGCCTGCGCCAGAGCGGAAGCTCGGGAGGACACAAGGGCATGAATTCCATTATTTACGCCCTCGACAGCGAGGACTTTCCCAGAATAAGGGTGGGCATCGGCCGGCCCCAGGAAGGGAAGCAACTCATCGGCGAAGATGTCATCGTCAATCACGTCCTCAGCGACTTCTCCCCTGAGGAAGAAGAGATCATCAAGCCTGCCATCGCTAAGGTGGCCGAAGCCATAGACTGCTTTCTTAGCGAGGGGATAAAGGCAGCCATGAACAAATTCAACTAGGCGCCCTGCCAGGTGGTGTTCCCGCCCTAGTCAGACAAGAATTCGGTCTTGCACTTGAGTATCACAGCAGGGACAAGAAGGACTGCACCCCTCTCGATAAGCAATTTATGCGGAAGCTGGCGTGAGAATTAGTGCCGCCGGGAACGTACGTTCTCTCATTTACTGCTGGTCTAGGAAGGGGACTCTTCCAGCGTGGCGTTGGCTACTTTCTCTGTATCTCCATGGTAGTAGGTAATTTCAAGTTGATCGCCGATTTGGTGAGAGCCAATAAGTGACACCAGGTCATCGGCCGTGCTGATATCCTCACCGTCTATCTTGGTGATAACGTCGCCTGCCTGCAATCCAGCATTATCCGCAGGGCTGCCGCTGGTGACACTGGTAATGAGGACTCCCGTATCTACTGAGAGGCCGTAGTGATGCTGAATAGTTGAGGTAACAGTGGCTACCGTCACTCCAAGCCACGGACGCGGCACTCTTCCTTCTGCTATCAGGCTTTGGACTACCGGCACGACAGTATCGGTACTTATGGCGAAGCCAATGTTCTCGGCATTGCTGGCAATAGCCACATTGATGCCCACTACCTGGCCGGCCATGTTTACCAGCGGCCCACCACTATTCCCTGAGTTAATGGCCGCATCGGTCTGAATGATGTCATCGAGCACTACGCCGGTGTCCAGTTCAATCGAGCGCCCGAGATTGCTGACTACACCTGTGGTCCAGGTAGGACCTCCCGGCAGAGCCAGAGCATTGCCCACAGCAACCACCGGGTCAAGCACACTGAGTTGCTCCAGAGAGTCGCTGAGGAGATGCAAGTAATCAAGATTGCTGGCGTCAATCTTCACTACCGCCAGATCAGTCTGCTCGTCCCTGCCTATGATAGTCGCCTCAAGGGCACTGCCGTCACTCAGCGTTACGGTCACCTTCTGGGCATCCTCAACCACATGGTTATTGGTCACGATGTAGCCGTCCGGGCTGACCACTATCCCGCTCCCTGCTCCTATCTGGGGGACTGCTTGCCAGAACCAGTTGTGACTCACCGATTCAGTGACGATGGAAACGACGGCAGGAGCCACCTCGGCTACCAGGTCTTGCGTGCTGAGTTCGACGCCGACTTCCTCGTCAACATGTAGATATTGAGAGGCAATACTGGCAGAGTCCTCTGCAGCGCTGCCAACAGCCAGGCCGATTCCAATTGCCAGAAGGGCAACTATCACAATGTAACTTAGCTTAGACATATCTCACCTCCATCACGGGGAGAGGGGGGCGAGACCAACCCCCTCTCCGTACAGCTTCTAGTCAATCTCGTTATCAACCATCCATTTCATCGGAAGCTTCGGGGACATCATCGAGAGAACCCCAGGCCCCGAACCCGTCACCCAGCATCATGCCAGCTCGGTGACCCAGTCTGGCAAGCCTGGGCGAGGGTAGTTCCACGTCAGGCCGGGCCTCCCACCATTCCAGATACTGGTCAGCTTCTTCTTGAGTTAGCTTGCCATTGTCTACCAGGTTCTGCAGCCAGTCTTCCACGGCTTCATCTCGCATCTCACTTCGAGCTTGCCGCACGGCATCCTCTAGCTGCTCCGGGTCGATGGCCACACCGGTCTGCTCCTCGTAGATGGCACACACTCTGTCCAGAAGAGCCTGGTAGCGATTGGTGGCCTGGTTCTGGTCGTCGGTATTGGTTGTGCTGTCACTGCCAGCAACTACTACTCCTCCCACTACACCTCCAATCAACAGTACGGACACCACCACGACTGGAATAAACCACTTACGTTTCCACATTGTCATATCACCTCCTTTCTAATCTTTACTACTGATGGGAATCTCTCTTTCTTCGAGTGCCATATCGGCATTCTCTTCTCGATACGCACATCTCATTTTCTCTTGCAGCTATTCCCATCAGCGCAAATCTAGCTTATCACAGCAACATGAACCCACCATGAACTGGCAGTGAACGCCGGAAAGAGCATACAACTGAGTCGTTTCATCTCATGTTCATCTTGATGTAATATAATGCGTTTCAGAGGGTTGTTATGCGAATTCTGGTTGTCGATGACGACCGCCGGCTCTGTGCCGTCATTAAACGCGGCCTTCTCGAAGAGGGCTACGCTGTCGACCTTGCCCACGACGGAGAGGAGGGCGAATACCTGGCCGAGGTCAATCCATATGACCTCATCATTCTGGACATCATGATGCCTAACAAAGACGGCATCCACGTTTGTCATGAGCTTCGCGTTAAGAAAATTAACACTCCCATCTTGATGCTGACGGCCAAAGACGCAGTGGAGGACCGGGTCAAAGGACTCGATACGGGGGCCGATGACTACCTGGTTAAACCTTTTGCCTTCAATGAGCTTCTAGCCCGAGTACGCGCCCTCTTGCGGCGGGAAGGAGTGTCTAAATCGCCGGAGCTACAAGTGGGAGATTTAACTTTGAACAGCCTTACTCGCCAGGTCTGGCGAGGACAAAGACCTGTTGAACTGACCACCAAGGAATACGTTATCCTGGAGTACTTCATGCGCCATCCCAATGTGGTAGTGACGCGGACTATGCTGGAAGAGCATGCCTGGGATTACGACTTCGACAGCCTCTCCAATCTGATAGATGTCTATATCCGCAGATTGCGGCGCAAGATCGACAATGAAGGAGAGGACAGCCTGATTCAGACAGTGAGAGGAGCCGGCTATCGGCTGAAAGCGCCATGAGCGTCATTCACAGCATAAAATTCCGGTTCACCATCTGGTACCTGCTGGTGCTGGCAGTCTTGCTGGCTGCCCTCAGTTTCGGGGTCTATCTTTCTCTCTCGCGAAGTCTCTATCGAAGTTTAGACCGTTTGCTGGAAATACGCTCGACACAGCTGCGCAGT
>CAZLAL010000153.1:0-13010 GCA_964557455.1 uncultured Dehalococcoidales bacterium | reverse complement strand
GCAAACTCAGGCGGAGATGATCATAAGAGTTCAAATATGAAACCGATTCCCAAATCCGAAATACTCGTACTGCAGTTATGGTGGGTGCTTCACCGCACACACGATCTGGTCAAGATATGTGAGGATCGATTGTTTCCCAACTACGGCCTTACTACGGAGCAGTATGCAATCCTCATCACTGTAGCATATGGTTACTCAACGCCAGTTGACATAGCCCGATGGCTGGCGCGTAGCCCCCACAGCATCAGCATGCTAATCGACCGGGCGGTGAAGGCCGGCCTGGTCAGAAGATCAAGAGACAGAGTCGCCCGAAGGATAGTACGCGTGTCTATCACCAGCAAGGGACAAGAGGCCCTCAGGTTGGCGCATGTAGCCGGATGGCGGCTTGTACGGCAGATTCTCGAGCCGCTATCGGACGATGATAAGCAGATTTTTCTCGACTTACTCCTGAAAATACGGCGTCGCGCCATTCAAAGTGTCGAGTCGAAAGACGGTTGTGCAAGAATACTTGCAGCCGAGGGCACTAAGGATGTCGATCTGTACGGCTGGCTAATTCAGCATGCCTCAACTCGCACCGGCAAAGCCAAGCATCCAGGTGCCGCTAAAGAGAAATCGCGTTACAGCCGCACTTGATGTTACGTGCACCTGGCTAACGTCACCCCAACACGGCGCAAGATTCGCATCAGTTCACTCTAAGACCCAGTTTCCTGATAGCTTACCCCGCTGTGTTTGAGAGTCTCTGCTCGGCCCGAGGGCTAATCGCGCCCGACTCAGAGTTGCGGCGGTGCAGCAGCACCTCTTATAGCTTAGCGAGACCAATCAAACGCAGGGATTGACAGCATAGTGTTGCTGGCAATACAATGGATTCAGCTTCAGGAAAGGCCAGATTGGCCCGCGGGAGGTGAATGATGAGTACATCTGATGGTTTCAGGAGGCACAGTCGCATAGCAAGGCTCAGCCTGCTCCTGATGATGGCGGTCCTGGCGTTAGCGCTAGCAGGTTGTGACACTTCTGATACTTACGAACTCTCTATCTCCAGCACCTCTGGAGGTTCCGTGACCCTTCCAGGAGAGGGCATTTACACTTACGAAGCCGGCGCAGTTGTCGAGCTGGTGGCAGTACCCGATGATGGTTACCACTTTGAGACGTGGATTGGGGACATCGCGGACATAACCGACCCCAATGCGGCCTCAACCAATATCACCGTTAACGGAGACTACAGTATCACAGCTAGCTTCGAAGAAGGAGGCGGGCCGAGCCCCAGTGACCCCTATGACTAGAGAGGCAACTTGGTTGCACTCTCAGATTCCCGACATCACTTCTCCCCGCAACACAAGCAGACAGACAACAGAACACGACAACTCCTAAACCTTTTGGCGCTGGCAATAGGAGAGCCGGCCGCGCCTCATACTCGGTGGCACAGCCGGCCCGCTTTGCTCCAGAGGTGTGCCTTCACGGGCTCTCAGAGGTGCGGCACACCTGAGAGCACATACTCCCTCAATTCCGCCAAATATACCCTGTAGCGTCAACTATCCAGACAATTGGGTCAACCAGCAGCTCCCTGACCATAGTCCTCAGAAGCTCATGCCTGGCGATGAAATCGGCTATGGGAGGACTCGTCCGGTAGTAGAGAGCGACGAGTTTCGAGCCCAGGGTGCTTTTCAGGAGCACTGCATCCCGGAACTCGCGCAACACGTTGATCTCTTCAGCAGTGGGAGTGCCATAGGCCGCGGTAGCAATGAAACACCAAGCAGGGCTGGGCGGTGTTGGTTCTTCCACTTCCTCGAAGTTGGCGACGATGCTATAGTCGTCGTTCATAGTGATGGTGGTTGAGGCATCGTTCTCATCAGCAATAGTCCCCACAGTACCTGTCCAGTTTTTAAACTCATAGCCGGTGCCCGGGCTAGCTACCAGGTTGACCACCGTTCCTTCATCATAAGAAAACACCCCTACGCCTGGAGCGGTTACCGACCCTCCGGCGGTGCTGGAGATGGTGAGGTCATATTTGACCGGCGGGGGCTCCTCCTCCGCAACTGTTATAGTAGTATCCCCGCCAACGATGTTCTGCGTGTCCTCGGCATCGATAACCTTGCCCGCGATAGTATAGTTACCTGTCTCGGCTTCGACGGGGACGGTAAGCGTGTACGTGACAGTCTCATAAGCTAAGCTGTCCACCACGAACCAGACCCACTCGGGGGGAGGCCCGGCCCTGAAAGTACTGGCAGTGTCCGTCCCACGAGTGAAAGTCCAGCCAGCAGGATAGTTCTCCTCCAGCGCGAAGGACTGGGCCTCAACCAGGTTCTGGAACACAACCGTAATCCCTACTTGCTGTCCGGGCGCCACCACCTCCGGGTCTATCGTGCGAGTTGCCTCGGCCGTTGGGCCCGCCGCCAGAACAACGCCTAAGAGTGTGAACAGCAACGTCACTACTATCATCGCCGAAACAATCGCGGTTCTCACATTCCCATTTCTCATTTTATTCCCTCCTTTCCAGGATTCTGAAGCATTTGTCTTCCAACATTTCAATCTTTGCTAGAGCCTTTCAACTCCAGTCATTAATCACTATTTACCAAGGGGAAGGGACCCGGGCTAACTCAACTCGCCCGTGCCTTCCCGCCTCGTCTTTACGAACCAGCTGCAACCCATTCATTGGCAAGCACCAGCAACTGTGTCGTGTCGATGGGCTGGGCGAAACAAGGCGGCGTCACGTGCCCGCTCCAGTCATCGGCAGCAGCCAGAAGGTCCAGCGTGGAAACCTCATCCACGGGTTCGTGCAGGCTGCGGTAATATTTGAGGATGTCTCCGGACTCCACAATGAGAGCCTCGGTCCTGGTGGTACCCGCAATCACCGCATCACTAACCGTGTCAACCAGGGAGAAGGTGACGGTGTAGTCTCCCGGTGTACTGAAATGGAGAGTCCAGACAACGGTCTCATTGTAGCTTGCCGGCAACTGCGAGCCAACCCCCAAGTCCCAGTAGCCCGAATTAAGGAAGCTATGTTCAACCTGTCCCAGGTCCGTAGCATTAAAGGTGACAGCACCGGGACCGCCGGCATAGAACTTATACCTGACACCATCATAGCCACAAAATCCCAGCACGCTGGTCTGGAAGGTTACCGGCATCTCTGCTTCCTCGCAAGCCACGATGACTTCCGGAATGCCGTAGATGAACTGATATGTGGAGGGTTCATGCACCGTGACCGTAGCCTGACGCTTATCCAGAAATCCCTGTTCGGCAGCGCAGTTATTGGCATCCACGATAGAGGTGATCTGGACAGTATAAACGCCCGCATCCAGTACGTGAGAGAACAGAGTGCCGCCCTTGCTGACGGTTGCCACGCCGTTCAGAGTGGAGTTTTCAGCCACCGTCCATGCGATTGTATATGGCGCTTGGCCTGCGTACTCCTCAAAGAGCGTCACTACAAGATTCACCCCCTCGCAGTAGTCAAACGCTGCGTAGTCGCCAGCTTCCACTCCGTTGAAACCAAGGCTAATAACAGGCCTTTCACAGAAGTTGGCCGTAACAGAGTAGTCACCGTTCATGGTGATGGTGGTTGCAGCGGAGGCAGTGTCGCCAATCATGGCCGTGTCGCCACTCCAGCCGGCAAACTGATAACCTCCATCCGCCATTGCTAGCAGAGTGACGACAGTCCCCGTGTCATAGGTATAAGTTCCCTCTCCGGGGGTGGTCACTGAACCTCCGGCTGTGCTGGACATGGTCAGGTCATATGTCTTCACGAAGTCAGCAGTGATGGCATAGCCGGCATTCATGGTGATAGTAGTCGTAGCGGCATGGACATCGGCAATAGTGCCTACGTCTCCAGTCCATTCGTCGAAGCGATAGCCTGCAGAAGGAGTCGCTACCAGGTCAACCACAGTCCCCTCGTCGTAGGTGTACACTCCCTCGCCGGGTGTCGTTACCGAGCCTCCGGCTGTACTTGAGGTGGTGAGGTTATGGAGCACCCTCACAGTAATGGTGGTATCTCCTTCAACGGGGTTCTGCACGTTCTGTGCATCGATAACCATACCCTCGATAGTGTAGTTTCCTGCCGCGGCATCCATGGGGACGGTAAGGGTGTAAGTGACTGTCTTCGTAGCTCCGGCATCCACCGTAAACCAGAGCCACTCAGGGGGAGGGCCAGGTCTAAAGGTGCTGGCGTCATCGGTGCCGCGCGTGAACCCCCAGCCATCAGGAATATCCTCCAACAGCGAGAAGGCCTTGCTCACAGAGAGCAGGTTTTGAAAGACCACTGTAACCTGTATATCATCCCCGCGCTCCGCTATCTTGGGGTCTATTGTACGGGACGCATCAGCTGTCGGACCCTCGGCGAGAGCAATGCCCACAAGCGCAAAAAGGAGCACCACCACCACGACGGCCAGAGCAATCGTCGTTCGCAGTCTACTGAGTCTCGTTTCGTTGCCTCCTTTCCAATCTTTGAACTTGTATTTTCAATCTGTTAATGGCCAACCGGTATTGACCAAAGGGAAGGGGCCCGGCTAGGCCGGGGCCCTTCCCAACCATTCCTGATTACCCGGCTGAATACCACTCATCAGCAAGTGCCAGTAACTGAAGAGTAGTAATGGGCCCATCGAAACCGGTGGGCGTCACACCCTGACTCCAGTCATCGGCAGCAGCAAGAAGATCCAAGGTATCCACCTCGTCGTCAGCTCCGTGCAACATGCGGTAGTACTCGAAGATGTCTTCGGCCCGCACTGTGATTTCCTGTGAACCTTCAATACCTGCGACAACTTCGTCGGTGTCCGCGTTAACCAGGGAGAACAGTATTTCGTACTCTCCCGGTTCGCTGAAGTTCAGCGACCAGTCCGTCGTAGCAGAGTAGTCTGCTGTCAGGTTAAATCCGGTCGGCGGACCCCAGTAGCCCCAGTTGGCGAACGTGTAGGTCGTATTCGTCGAGTCGGTAGCCTTGAAGATAGCGTTACCGGGACCGGTGGCAGAAAACTTGAACCTGATACCGTCGTAGCCGACTTGCGCCAGTACGTCGGTCTCGAAAGTCACCGGCACCACAGTCTCCTCGCGAGCCACAATCACGTCAGGCAACTCATAGGAGAACTTGTAGGTTGAGTGACCAACGAGAGTGGTCATGCCCTCATCACCATACCAGGGATCAAAGAGAACGTTGTCGCTCACGGCATTGCCCTCTCCACCGAGGTTGAGTGGTACATGGTACGGTCCGCTGGCAAAGCCCCACCAGTTGTAAGTGGCATCGACCAGTTCGCTATTGCCATTTATCACGCCATAGAGTCCGTTGCCATGGATTTTGTTGTAGTTGATATCCACGTCGGATCCTGTGGGAAGGCCTCCATATTCGGCAGCCACATTGTCATAGATGCCGACCCCATGGTCAAACCCCGTTATCTCATTATGCGTGATATCCATTTCTAGCAGGCCAGACGGCCAGTAGGTACTACTTTCGTGCTTCACCAAGATTCCCGTTGACGGTGGAGTCCCCGCACCACCACAGTTACCGCCATTCAATACGTTGCCGTCAACTAGGGTATTGGTAAATGGCCCGTCATAAGCTAGGAAGACAATGCCGGACCATGGGTCAGTATAAGGACCTCCGCTCAACGTTACTTCGTTATCAATAACGTCGATGTCGCAATATGCAAGTTCACAGTACGCTCGGAAATCCATTAAGGCAACGTGCGTTCCAACGGTGGAATTCTGAGTGAAAAGATTGTCGTGAACGCTGATACCGTCAAACGATACCCCTTCGTCCTCACCCAGACCAGCGATGAAACGAACTCCTGAGCTCCATACGGAGTTGGTGAAATTGTTTCCGTAGATCTCAAAATTGCTTACAGTCCCATTGTTGGCATAGTTCCACACATAGACGCCGCGGCCGTATTCGATAAAGGTGTTGCCGCTCACTACGACGTTTTCGACGTCGAAGTTGTAGTCACTGCCGTCTCCAATGTAGATGCCTGAGACACATGCCGCGAAGTCACTCGACTGAACTGGGCCGAAAGTACTACCCATTACATCAAGACCATCGATGGCTGAGCGCAAATAAATCCCGGTCCAGATTTTCTCGAAGGTCGAATCAGTAACCTCAAAAGCATCAAGCTGTAAATTATTCGGAGCAAAGATTCCAATAGTCCTATAGTTTGTATCATGAGCCACAGCAGCGAAGTCGCAATCTGTCACTGATAGGTTGGCGAACGAATTGGCAATGTAGATACCATAGGCATTCGCACCAGTCCCAGCGCCGAGTTCTGTGAAAGCAACACGATCAACAGTCAAACCTGTGGAAGCACCGGAAACGAGACGAATACCTTCGACTAGATATGGGTCGTCAGTCACTTCCAGGTCCTGAATAGTCACATTGTCGGCAGATACCGTAATAACAGGTGATCCGGCGGCTTTAACGAAGGTCTGGCCCTTCCCTGCGCCTACCAGAGTAAGACTCTTATCTATCACCACCTGTTCATCGTACGTCCCCCCCAGCACATTCACAGTGTCGCCGGCCGATGCGGCATCAATTGCTTCCTGGATGCGGTCGTTGGTGTACCAGGTCCAGGGATGGGCTACGTCCATGTAGTTAGCGCCCCACCAGGGAGAATAATCTACGTTGTCAGAGACGCTGTCACCTGTGCCTGATGGATTAGTGGTGGCATTGTATGGGCCGCTGGCATCACCCCACCAGTTATCTGTTGCGTCCACAGGGCCATTGTCAACACTTACTACATACACACCGTAGACGCTGCAATCGAAGCTGCTGTTAATGATCCTGGCATCCTCAACCCCTCCGTCGGTTATCGCCACGCCTATACTAACGCTGGAAAAGTTGTTACCCGCAATATAAGCATTTGCTGCCTCATAGGTATCGTTGGCCCGCGGGATAACAATCCCGACACCGGGGTCACTCGAACCGTTGTATATGTCATAGAACTGATTCCCCTCCACCAGCGCGGCGTATGCATTACCTGCAGTCTCCCAGTTAGCCGGATCTTCTAGCATGACCCCGAAGCCCTGAGCAGAGCCTTCGTCTCCCAGATCATAAAACTTGTTGTCCGTTATCTGAACACCGGCTATCGCACTGGTCCATCCTGGAGGTAAGTAGGCACCAGCACCCCAGAAGTCAATCCCTCCGTTCATGCCATGGAAGTAGTTATCCCTGATAATGACGGTTGCTGGCGTCACATCGAAGCATCCCTGCATAGTGATAGCTATGTCAGTGACGCTGTCACCAGCTATATCAAAACCTTCAATAATGACCGTATCTCCGGGGTTAAGTGCCGCTGGATGGATTTTGAAGACACCATCAAAGCCTGTACCATCAATTACGGGACGTACGCCGTCAGCAGCTTTGATGGTTAGAGCCTTGGTCACCTTTATTAGTCCGCTTGGGGCTGGGGAACCCTCTGTTGCATATGTATAAGTCCCTGCGGCGACCTCGATGGTGTCGCCAGTAGAGGCCGCGTCAACCGCGTCCTGGATGCTGCTGAAGATAATGGGGACTTTTATGCCACTACCGCGAACGACCACCGCGCGGTCGAACGAGTTGTCGGCAAGAACCATCTCAAGATCAATCTCCAATGGAGGATTAGACGGCTTCTCGGCGTCCGTCAGTTGTACGTAGATCTCTCCGCCCGAGCCGGTGAACATATTGCCTGAATAGACGAAATTCAGGTCCTCTGATGTGTGCGAGCCAAGATCATTCCGGAACGTCAACCCTCTGACCTCGCTCCACGTTGCGCTGAAGTCCTCTTGATTGGATGTATTGAAGGCATTATTCCTATACTCGATGGACTTGCCGAAATAGAACTTGCTTGCCCGTGTATGAGCTGCCCAATACTCGATGACGCCTTCATCAGGATGAATCTCGGCCAGCGCGAAGGTGTTATCATCAAAGAGCCAGTTGCCACTGACTGCATAATGTCCACTGATCCCACCGGCGTGGAAAAACAGCCCCAGTCGGTAACTCTCAAACCGATTGCCCTGAACCAAACCGTCGACATCAAGTTCTACACTTGGTTGATTATATGGCTGGATGGCTAGGGCAACCCGGCTATCTACAACTTGATTGTCGATAACATCGGCCACGGTGCCCGAGAGCTGAATGCCATAACCCCATGTCGGCTTATCATCGACGAGGGCGGTCTCCGTGACCAGATTTCCCTCGATCAAGACATCTACAATGGTGCCATTGCCGGCAACGGTCTTGTCGAACCAGTCGTCTGTCTCCTTAGCAGGACGTGCCACGCTGATACCGAATTTCGGCATACTGATGATGCGGTTATTGAGACACTCCAGTCCGCCCTCCTTGCTATGTATTCCCACCGTGGCGGCAAATTCGCCATTGGTATCCTCCTCATCAGTGACAGTGAATCCACTAATAGTCACATTCCCAGATGAGATGCGTACTAGGTATACACTCACGTCGGGCTGTACCCGTTCAGCATCGGATGGCGGTCTTATCACTGCTTCACCCGAACCGCTTCGGCTGACGTCATAACCAAGAGTGCCATAGAAAGGCCCCCTCAGGCTCAGTGGCTTGTCAATATGTACGAATTCCTCGTATGTTCCCGCCGCCACATCCACTGTGTCGCCAGATACCGCCGCATCTATCGCATCCTGGATGCTGCTGAAGATGGCGGGTACCTTAATGCCGCTGCCGCGAACGACCACCGCACGATCGAATGTGTTGCCGGCTAGGATGCTCTCGATGTCCAGGGAATCCAAGGTTTCCGTGTCATCGGTGTCATCCATAAGTTGAACGTCGTTATTTGTGAACGTATTGTCTGTAATGACCGTACTATTCTGCCCGTGCTCGGCATACATGCCGTAACCAACGTTGTTTTGAACAGTATTCTCAGTAATTGTCAGGTTGGTAGCATTGTAGAAGTAAATGCCTATGTCCGCTCCATCGACGCTATTGTCCTGCACAGTATTATCGTGGAGTGCGGCGGCAGCCATTACGGCGGCAATCTCATCAGGGTCGTTCCTTATGGGGTCGGTTTCGCTGTCTCCAAGAATAGTCCCCACCTCTATGCCTACCAAATTGTTGGCCGCTGAGGCTGTTATAGTGTTGTCGAGGATTAGATTGCCCGATATATCCTCGCTGCCATCCACATTAAGGTAGCCACCCCAGCGCAAGTCATAGGTCAGGAGGATCGCGGGGCACGAGTAGTCCTCGGCACTTGCAGATGCATCGATCGTGTTGTACTGGACGAGGTTATCACGGCACGTACCCCAACCGGAAGTCGCCTCCTGAGCGCCCACTAAGATACCTATGCCTCCCCCTCCAGCAGCCACCGTATCAGTTATCGTATTGTTCGTTATTTCCCAACCACTACCTCCCCAGTTCGATATCCCCTGCACAGTGTCAGTTATCTCCAGACTATCAATAGTCACGTCATCTACCGCCCGGGCAAAGATAGCGAAGTAGAAGCTGGTATTCACATCACAGTTTATAGTAAAGTCGCCTATTTCAGCGCCATCAGCACCGGCATCAAGCCTGAAAGCAGTCTTGTATGCAGGTGAGCACCCGCTGTTGTAGCACACTCCCGTATCGATAGAGGACGTTCCACTTGTCGATCCAAGGATGGTTACATCCTTGTCCACTATGGCGCCGGTGTAGGTACCAGATGCCACCTGGATGGTGTGCCCGGAAGACACCTGAGCGACCGCGTGCTGAATCGTTGCCCACGGATTGTCCCACGCACCGGTACCCGTCTCATCGCTCCCGGTATTAGACACATAAAATGTCGTTCCCGGGTCTGCCGCTACTGGCGCTGTGAACATGATGCTGAAGGCTAACGCCAGTGCCAGCACTATCAAAACACTAAGTATCTTTTTCATTGTTACCCCCTTTCATCATCTGTTTTCTTGCTCCACCCCGTAGAGATTTGGGGTGTTGCTAATCGCCCACGATCGACCCGCCCCACCATCTCGGCAAGATTTCATGGGCAGTCCTAATCATTGTTATCGGACGATCATCTTCGTCCATCTTTACGTCAATTTGCCCATCACATGGGTCACGCTCTATAATATAAATGGTGCTGGTTGACCGACCATCACCAAAACCTAAAGAAGAGACCTGCTGACGCAGGTCTCTTCTTGATTCAATGCCCGTTCAGGCTCTCGTTCTCAATAATATCGCTACGTATGCTTAACCACGCATGGCGAAAGCGGCTGGCAAGCTTGATATGCACGTGGGTTAACAGCAGTAAGCCTGGGAGCTTATTCAATTCAGTAAACCTATACGAATACTTATCGCCATCCTGAGATTTTTCCCGCCTGCCTCCACCCAACTTGCCCCGTACATCATCACAAAATCCTTACGTTGGGGGGATATTAGAGTCATGACCACTCGACTACCCTTCATAAGAATAACATGTGCTTAAGACAATGTCAATACCCTGTGCTGGCTGACCACACAAATACGTAATGGCCTGGTCAATCCAGGGCGGCATCGTAGAAAATAACCATTCAGTCCTCTTGTTCTGTTGAAAATAGATCACCGAGCAGCAAAACAGAAAACCGCTTCGCCACAGCAGCTCCTAAAGCGAGGAGGCTGGCCATCTGACTCATTATTGCAATTGCCGCGTCTTCTCCAATTGCTGCCAGTCCTGGATCTGCTTCTTCAGCTTCCGTCCTAACCAGGCAACTTCCTCGCTCTTTCATCTGCGGTCATCTCGCAAGGCAACGCGCTGTACCTCTATTGTTTCCTTCTCACGTCAGCATTTCAATTTGTCGCGATGAACATGGGCTATTCATTGTCGAGGGCCGTGCCATTTCCGTTGATAATTTATTGACTTTTTAGCGTTGATATTGATACATTATTGATTGCTCTGGTTCTAAACTTTCACTAGTTGAATAAAACAAGGAGACGCTAATAGTTGCTCCGACAGGTTCAGCCTGGCATTGAACAGTGACTAATGAAGCTGACGCATGGCCTGCCAGAACAGACCAACAGACCACAGAAATGCACAGCAAAGCCCTCACAATTCAAGCGACAAGGCTTACACAGAATAGAGTCCTGTGGAGCACAATAGAAGGAGGTGAATATGAAGATAGATTTCGAATCGGAAGTGCTGACTTTGAGATTGTGGCGCCAGCTATACCAGACCTATACACTACTGAAGCAGTGTGAGAACAAGACCGCTGAGGCATATGGGCTTACTGTGGAGCAGTATGCAGTGCTCGTGACTATAGGATACCTCGGTGAGCCAGCAAGGATAACTGACATAGCCCGCTGGTTGGAACGTAGCACAAACAGCATCAGTATGATAGTCGACCGAATGGTCAAAGCGGGGTTGGTGAAAAGGACAAGAAGCAAGGACGACCGCAGGGTAGTATATGTCGGTTTCGCCAGTAAGGGACAGAATGCCCTCAAACCAGCAACGCGGGCAATGTTTGAGGTTGTTCGGAGACTCATGTTATCACTACCGCATGGAGACAGGACCAACCTCCTCAATCTGCTCGGCAGGCTAAAGTACGAGATATCAGAGTATCTCAGTCCTGGAATAGATGTGGAAAAGATGAAGAGGGACGAATCCAAGCAAGCGACCAAGGCCAGGAAATGGCTGAGCAGCAACAGACTGCCTTCCACTCCTCGAGCTGGACGTTCAATCGGCAGGAAAGGCAGAACCACACGACGAAAATAGTCAGAGCTGCCTATGCTCGCTGACGTAGAACAGCTCCGAAAGGTTCGCAATGATCCTTTCGAGGTCCAGGACGCCCCCGATCTGAACTCATAGCTAAGATACTGAGGCCATTGTCGGCATTGACGTACTATTCCGCGGTGTGCGGCCAGAGACCTGTCAAATTAACGAATGGGTATAGCTATGCACTTTGTTGTATAATAGGAAATTGCCTGATGAAAATCCAGGAAGGCGGGGGAAATTGCCAGGCCAATTTTATGACATCATTATAGTAGGAGCAGGGCCAGCTGGCAGCCATACAGCCTACAAGTTAGCTTCATCAGGCTACGCTGTCGCTGTTTTTGAAGAGAAAAGTGCGCCCGGACTGGATGTCTGCTGCACCGGAATAATCAGCAGCGAATGTTTCCACTCCTTGGACCCGAGCCCAGATGTGATATTGACCAAGGTGAACTCGGCCAGGTTTTTCTCACCTTCAGGAAGATGCCTGAGAGTGCACACTGAAAGGGTTCAGGCTTACGTTGTCAACCGGCTACTGTTTGACAAAGAGCTAGCTTCTAAAGCCCAGGCTCAGGGCGCACGGTATTTTTTCTCCTCTCCCGTCGTTGACATTGTCCCTGACAGGGACAGTATACAAGCTGAAACTTTGCGCTCCGGAGCCAGAGAGACATTCACTGCCAGAACTGTAGTCTTGGCTAGCGGATTTACGCCCAAGCTGCCGCGCAAGCTGGGCCTGGGAAGAATCAAGAGTTTCCTCGCCGGCGCTCAGGTCGAGGTTGAAACGAAAGACATTGATGAATTCGAGGTGTACTTCGGTCAGAAGATAGCACCAGGTGGATTTGCCTGGCTTGTGCCCACTTCACCACACAAAGCATACCTCGGCCTTCTGGCAAAATCCCAGGCCAGGCTACATCTGGAAGAGTTCCTTAACATCCTCTTCCACCACGGTAGAGTAACAAGCAGGGATACAGAAGTCAGGCAGAAGGTCGTCCCCATAAGAACCCTGGCTCGCAGCTACGGAGATAGGATACTGGTGGTTGGGGATGCTGCCGGACAGGTGAAGCCAACGACCGGTGGGGGAATCTATTTTGGACATCTTGGTGCCCAGATAGCGGCAGACGTCCTTGACGAGGCCCTCAAGACTAACGATTTGACCGCTAAGCAACTCTCGCGCTATCAAGAGCGATGGAAAGCAAAAATGGGCAAAGAACTCTCCCGCGGCTACCGGACGAGATGGCTATATAACAAACTGAACGACCACCAAATCGACGCAATATTAGCTGCTTTAGACGCCAGTGGCATGGCTCAGGCTTTGCTCAACTCAGGCAGTTTCTCCTTCGATTGGCACAGCAAACCGATTTTGACTATCCTGAGACAAAGCTC
>CAZLAL010000152.1:0-2908 GCA_964557455.1 uncultured Dehalococcoidales bacterium | reverse complement strand
CACTCCTTTTTCGCCTCGTCCTTGTTCTTAAAGTCCATATACTGGCACTTAACGAGGCAGCTGACGGTCTTGCACTTGGCACACTTCGTCTTGTCAAATTTCAGTTCAAGCACTGGCATGGCCCTCCCTTCGATTTTTTATTACGATTCTCAACATCAACAGAGTTTGCGCAACTCTGCTCTTAATACTTTGCCCAAAATGTTCTTGGGCAAGCATTCTAAACACTGCACCTTTTTCGGCCGTTTAAAGGTCGGCAAACGGTTCTTGCAGAAGGCAATCAACTCGTCTTCGTTTACCTGCTTGCCCGGCTTCGCCACGATGAAAGCCTTTATTTCTTCTCCATATACAGCATCGGGGATGCCTACCACTCCAGCTTCTGCAACCGCTGGATGTTGTAGAAGAACCTCCTCTACTTCCGCCGGTGATACATTCTCTCCACCCCTGATGATGATATCCTTCTTTCGCCCGGTGATGTAGAAATAGCCGTCCGCATCGATGTATCCCAGATCGCCAGTGTAAAGCCAGCCATCCTTGATCATTTTAGCCGTTTCTTCGGGCAGGTTCCAGTAACCTTTCATCAATGTAGGACCCTTCACCACTATCTCTCCCTGCTCCCCCGGTGGCAGCTCTTCACCCTTCCCATCAAAAACTTTTATCGTGTTGCATTTCAGCAAGCATTTGCCAATGGAACCATATCTGGGCGGAAGGTCGCCTGGCTGTCCCGTGGTAGTGGCTCCTGATTCGGTCAGTCCCCATCCTTCTCGAATATCCACCCCCACCTTTTCTTTCCACCTCAAGGCTACTTCCACCGGTAACGGCGCCCCTCCAGACTGGCAATCCTCAAGGGAACTCAAATCATATCTATCCAGGTCAGGAAATTCCAGGATCTGGACGTACATGGTAGGAACTGCCGCCATCTGAGTGACCCTGAATTCCTGAATAGCCTTCAGCGCCTCCTGGATATTCCACCAACGTAGTAAAATTGTTTTCCCGCCCACAAAGTTGCCGGTATTACTGAAAGCAATCCCATACGAGTGGGACAAAGGAAGCACTCCCAGGCTGACCATCTCCCGATTTACGCCGGAGACTCGCTGACTCATTGCATCGTATTGAAGCGTCTTGGGATTAAGCCCTCGACTTCTTGACTGCAAAGTCAAAGACCGATGAACCAGAATGTATTCGTAGAAAGATAGGGCGCTCATATAAAGCGAATAATGCGTGTGCATCACGCCCTTAGGCGGCCCCGTAGTACCAGCAGTGTATAATAAGGCGGCAACATCGTCGTTGTCAGTCTGTTCGACCGTTAGTTCGGGGCAGCTCCTTGACATAATATCACGATACGAGATAGTACCGGGAACATCATCGCGGTCTATAAGGATGATATGCCGCAGCTCTTGAGCTTCTTTCTGTGCCTCTAGAACTCTAGCTACAAAATCTGAGTTCGTCACGATGGCTTTGGCTCCGCAGTCACGATATATATCGGCTGCCTGGTCGGGCCGCAGCAGCGGGCTCAGGGGGACAACAACAGCGCCTATTTTGTATATGGCAGGAAAAGCAGACAAGACTTCTGGACTGTTAGGCATTTGCACTAGCACGCGGTCCCCCTTGTTTACGCCAAGCCCTTTGAGTCCATTCGCCAATAGATTAGCGTTGTGATTTATCTCGACATTTGTATACCACCTACCTTCGAAATAGAGGACCTCGTATTCTCCGAACCTCTTTACGTTATCCTCTATGGCAGTGCCAATGTTCATGATATGTGTTCACTCAATTCATTAGTTAACTGTTACCTGGCGGTGAGTAGATCCTGGGCCAGTTGCCGGTCGGTTGATGGTACAACTCTGCCAACGAGCCGTCAAGTTTCAAAGGAACTCAGCTATTTCCCTATTTGGAGGCATACCCAAGCAGTGAAATGCAGCATAGTCACTGATCCGTACCTGCGGCAATATTTCGTTATCGGCAAATTGCCCGCATTGACAAATTGCTCGCATTGGGTTTTAATTGTCCCGATTTTGTCTAGATAACCACAGTGACCGCGCGGCAAGCCTTACTAGAGAGGAAATGACAGAAGCAAGACTCACACCACAAATTCGTAACAGGAGGGAAAAATGATAGGGATAACTTCTTATGGAGTTCACATACCGTGGTACCGGATAGACCGCACAGTCATTTATGGGGCGATGGGCTGGCTTAATCCAGCGAATTTTTCGGCCGGGGAAAAAGCACTAGCTAGCTATGACGAGGACAGCCTCACCATGGCCGTTAGCGCAGCTATGGATTGTCTCAAAGGGATTGATAGGAACACAATTGACGGCATATATTTCGCCAGTGTTAGTCTTCCCTACAAAGTAAGACAAAATGCAGCAATAATTGCCACCGCGCTCGATTTAAGACCCGACATCAGAACCGCCGATTTCACCAGTACCACGAAAGCAGGGACCACTGCCTTGATTGCTGCTCGTGATGCCATCAAGGCTGGGTCGGCTAAGAGAATTTTGGTTTGTGCCTCTGACTCTCGCGCGGCAAGGGCAGGTAGCTCGCAGGAGCAAGCTTATGGGGATGCTGCTGCTGCAATTCTTGTAGGGGAAGACGATGTGATTGCTGAGCTCCAGGAAGTGCACTCTATTTCTTATGATTTCGCTGATAGGTGGATGGCGGATTTTGACAGATTTGATAGGATTTCAGAAGATAGGTGGATCAGAGATGAAGGATATACTAAATTTGTTTCTGAAGTTATTTTGGGACTGGCCAAGAAACGCAGTCTTAGTCCTAAAGATATAAGCAAGCTGGCTTTGCCCAGCCTTTATGCTAGAGAGGATGCTGGCATAGGAAAGCGACTAGGGCTTGAACCGGGCCAGATTCAGCACCATCTGCTTGATGCCGTAGGCAACTGCGGGACTGCGCATCC
>CAZLAL010000151.1:0-14440 GCA_964557455.1 uncultured Dehalococcoidales bacterium | reverse complement strand
TGTAACACAAAATTTATTCGAAAATTCGCAAAAAGGCGCCGCAACCTATTGACAAAATAGAGATGGCGTTTATAATAGAGTTGTGGGGAAAAGTGGGGAAAAGAGGGGGATTATGGCCTCGCAGGTAAGACAAAAGGGGAAGTAACGGGAGTTCCGTGGGGAACTTAGGAAAAGAAGATGTTCATCGGTGAGTATCAATACAAAGTTGATGAGAAGGGAAGAGTCCCTTTGCCGCCAAAACTCAGGCGAGACATGAAGGAAGGCGTTGTATTAGCCAAGGGCATGGGCGAGAAGTGCATTGCTGTCTATACGATGAGGGAGTGGAAGAGGCTGTCCGACAAGCTTGCTGAAAAAGCATTAAGCCCCGCTAACTTGAGGAGGTTGAATCGCGCTATTCATGGCTCCGCCTTCAGTGCGTCGTTCGATGGTCAAGGCAGGGTAAAACTGCCGGATCCTTTGCGCCACTACGCCGGAATTGGTGACACAGTGGTTGTTGTCGGTGCCAATGCCCGCGTTGAACTGTGGAGCGAAGAAGGATGGAAGGCTGAACAAATAGCCGCCGAAGAACAGGCATCACAGATAATCGAGAGCGGAGTATGAGTGAATGAGCGTCGCCATGTCCCTGCCTGTCCACGTCCCTGTTCTACTTGATGAGGTTATTGAAGGACTACAGGTTGGGCGAGGAGGGGACTTTGTTGACTGCACTGTCGGCTCCGGGGGACACGCTGCAGCCATACTGGAAAACCTGCCCTCGGGAAGGTTGCTGGGCATTGATGCTGACCCCGACGCCATCAGCATGAGTCAACATCGACTCAGCGACTATGGCGGAGCGGTTACCTTGGTGAATGACAACTTTGTTAACCTCGAGGCTATCTGCACCAAATACCATTTTCATCCGGTTGATGGTATTCTTTTCGACCTTGGTGTTTCGTCCTCACAACTGGATACAGCCGAACGTGGCTTCAGTTTCCACCTCGATGCTCCCCTAGACATGAGGTTCGATCCCGGGCAAGTGCTAACTGCGTCGGATATCGTCAACGGCTACTCCGAACAAGAGTTAGCTAAGCTCATAGAACGGTATGGTGAAGAGCATCACAGCCGGCGCATAGCCAGGCACATTGTTCAGAATCGTCCTATCGCTACCACTGTGGAGCTTGCCCGCTTGGTAGAGCGGGTTCTAGGCAGCAGGCGTGCCCGAATTCACCCTGCTACAAGAACCTTCATGGCGCTTCGCATCGAGGTCAACAGTGAGCTGCAAAATCTGGAGCTGGCTCTCAAACAGACCATTAACCTCCTTCGTCCCAGGGGAAGACTAGCGGTCATTAGCTATCATTCACTAGAGGATCGTATAGTCAAACAATTCATGCGCTACGCAGCCAGCGACTGCGTCTGTCCCCCGGGAACAGTGGTATGTCGCTGTGAACATGTACCCACTCTGAAACTCATTTCACGGAAGGTCATCAAACCTACCTCGTTGGAGATGGAATCCAACCCACGCAGCCGCAGCGCTAAGCTAAGGATAGCCGAGCGACTCAACTAGGCGGTATTCTCTCAGCAAAAAAGGAGGTGAAAATGGCAAAGAAAATCGTTTCAGCTATTGATGTGGGCACAACCAAAATAGCTACTCTTGTAGCTAATGTCAAAGGGGAAGACGACATCGAAGTTCTAGGGGTAGGAGTCGTTCCCTCTCACGGCCTACATAAAGGCATCGTAGTTAATATGGACGAAGCCAAACAGTCCATCGCCACATCCGTAAAGGAAGCTCAAAGAGTCAGTGGCATACGTATAGACACCGCCTATGTTGGAGTCACGGGCAGACATGTAAGCAGCCTGAATAACCGAGGGGTAATAGCTATCCCGCGAGATGATCGACTGGTGCGAGCCGGAGATCTCAAGCGGGCGCTATCTGCGGCTCGTAATGTGACCGTCGGCGAAGGAAAGAGAGTGCTCCATGCTATTCCTCGCTACTACGCTCTGGACGGACAAGAAGGAGTGAAACAGCCAGTAGGGATGCATGCGCACAGGTTAGATGTGGAGACCCATATCATCACTGCTTCAGTGACTTCGGTGCAAAACCTGGCCAAATGCGTCCGCAGCATCGGTGTCGACGTTGAAGACCTTATCCTTGAGCCCCTGGCCAGTGGAGAAGCGGTACTGACTCCGGAGGAAAGAGATACAGGTGTGATTATGGCTGACATTGGGGGAGGGACCACAGATATAGCGGTATTTAAGAATGGCAGCATCTATCACACCGCCATCATTCCGGTAGCCGGTTATCAGGTAACCAGCGACATATCTATAGGCTTGGGCCTGCCTTTCAATATTGCCGAAAAGATGAAGAAGCGATATGGCAACGTCACTCCTACCTTGGAGCTTGAGGAAAGCGTCCAGGTGGGTATCGAAAATGGCCACAGTGCCTCTTATAAAGACCTATGCAATATCATCCGCGCCCGCATGGAGGAGTTGCTCCAGCTCATACTAATGGAGATGCCTACCAGCGATTACCAGAATCTGGCGCCGTGCGGGTTAGTGCTAACGGGAGGCACAGCTAACCTACCCGGCGTTGATGAGTTGGGACAGTCACTCTTGCGGATTCCCGTACGCAAAGGGCGACCCCTGAACACCGGCGTTTACGGCATTTCCGATATCCTTCACGACCCAGCTTACGCAACCACTCTGGGATTGGTCCTCTGGCCGGTACGAGGCAAAGACGGCTCAGCCTTCCAGGCAAAAAGTGCCGGTGTCCTGGGCAACTTCGTCACTTTCTTCAGAAGGCTGTTCCGTGCCTGATCTGTGAAAGGAGGTTAGAATGGCAAAACAAATCTATACACCCAGTCCAGCAAGAATCAAAGCTATAGGCATTGGTGGCGGCGGCTCCAATGCCATTACTCGTATGGTCCGTGAAGGCATAAAAGGCGTCGACTTCATCGCTATGAACACCGATGGCCAGGCACTGGCTCTGGCCGAAGCTCCCACCAGAATCCAGCTGGGCGAGAAGTTGACCAGGGGCCTGGGCGCTGGTGGTGACCACAAAGTCGGAGGCAAAGCAGCCGAAGAAAGCATTGACATAGTTGAAGACATCATTAAGGGTGCTGATATGGTGTTTATTGCCGCCGGCATGGGCGGTGGCACAGGCACAGGTGGCATCCCCGTAGTGGCCGAGACAGCCAAGAAGAGCGGGGCCCTCACCATTGCAGTGGTGACCAAACCCTTCGGTTTCGAAGGAACGCACAGAAGCCAGGTAGCTGAAGAAGGCCTGCTGAACCTAGCCAACAAGGTGGATACACTTATCATCATACCCAATGACCGCCTGCTACAGCTGTGTGACGCCAAGACCAGCGTTGACAACGCCTTCAGGCTGGCCGATGATGCCCTTCGTTTAGGAGTTCAGGCTATCTCCGAAGTGGTTACAGTTCCGGGACTTATCAACCTGGACTTCGCCGATATCAAATCGGTAATGAAAGATGCCGGCCCGGCCTGGATGTCTGTGGGCAAAGCCAGCGGACAAAGTCGTGCCGCTGAAGCAGCTAAAGCTGCAATGGCTAGCCCGCTGCTCGACGTATCTATCAGCGGAGCATCCGGGGTGCTATTCAATATTACCGGCGGCCCCAGTCTCACTCTCTTTGAGTGCAACGAGGCTGCTCAGGTAGTTAGCCAGGCAGTAGACCCCGATGCCAATATCATCTTCGGCGTGGTATTCGATCCCAAGATGGACAGTGAGATTCGTATCACTGTTATCGCCACCGGGTTTGCGAAGACAGCTGGCGGAGGAGTGCGGAGCTCCGACGAGCTTCGTCGCTTGATAAGAGGCGGTAGCGACGCTCTCGACATGCCCTCTTTCCTGCGCCGTAGTCCGCGTTTCCCAGTTTCTCGCCTGGACAGTAAGCCGCACACTCCAGTTACTCCGGAACCGAGCAGAATCTCTCGACAGTAAACCTAAGCCTCATACAGGGAAAGAGGTAGCACCCGCTACCTCTTTCCCGCCATCACGTCACCAATCCGCCGCCACTCCAGGCTGCGAGGGCTGGGTTGCGTCATTTTCATAACTATGCCATAATAAATGGTCAGACCTTTAAATCAGTCCAGCGAGGCTGGTAAGGAGGGAAATGGCTGCGTACATCTCAGCAAAAGCATCAATTGAGACCTCTTGCCAGTTTGAAGGCAGGAGGTTTTTTGATCTCTGAAAAAGTTCTCCTCACGCCAACGGAGATGGAGCGAGCATTAGCTCGTATCGCCCACGAGATCGTAGAAAGGAATAAGGGTGCGGAAGGGGTTGTGCTGGTAGGTATGCGAACTCGCGGAGTACCTTTGGCCAAACGCATCGCTGAAATAATCACAGGCTTCGAAGAAATCTTGATTCCGGTAGGTGCTCTGGACATCGGCCTCTACCGGGATGACATCTCGCCCTCAGAATCAAGACCAGCAAACCATAGCTACACCGATATCCCTACTTGTATCACCGACAGACAGGTCATCCTGGTTGATGACGTTCTCTATACAGGACGCAGCATTCGTGCGGCTATGGATGCCCTGATGGACCTGGGACGTCCTAAAACTATCCAGTTGGCTGTGCTCATCGACCGTGGGCACCGGGAACTTCCCATAAGAGCGGATTATGTGGGCAAGAACATACCCAGCTCCAAAGACGAAGATATACAAGTTCAACTGGCGGAAGTTGACGGTGTCGACAAGGTGATGATTCTAACCCGACCTCAGGAGATAACCGGAACGAATTGAGAGCGGAGAGATCATGAATCTGGCGAATAGAAATCTGGTGACCATAGACGACCTATCAAACGGGGAAATCGAAGCACTGTTTTCCCTGGCAGATCAGATGGCGAACTCCCCAAAGGAGCAAGAAGGACTGTGCCAGGGGAAAATCATGGCCAGCTTATTCTTTGAGCCCAGCACTAGAACACGCTTATCCTTCGAGACTGCCATGCTAAGACTCGGAGGCCGTGTTATCAGCGCTGCCGACGTTGGCGCGACGTCTCTAGCTAAAGGCGAAAGCATTGCTGATATGGCGAAGGTGGTTGGGAGCTATGCCGATATAATCGTTATCAGGCATCCCTGGGAAGGAGCAGCCAGAGTGGTTGCTGACTACGCTGGCATTCCCGTGGTAAATGCCGGCGACGGGAGCCATGAACATCCCACCCAGACCCTGTGCGACCTCTACACCGTCAGAAAAGAGCGAAAGACTATAAAGGGACTCAGAATTGCTCTGTGGGGAGATTTGAAGCATGGCCGAACAGTACATTCCCTGATCTATGCCTTAGCTAGGTTCGGTGCCACCATCCTTTTCTGCCCTGGCCCGGGGCTTGAGATGCCGGAGCATGTCCTGAGGAGACTAACTACAGAATATAAAGGCGAACTGAAAAAATGCCAGAACCTGAACCAAGCACCGGGAGGGAGGCTGTTTCCTATCGATGCCATCTACGTCACTCCCAGTAGCCCACATCAACTTGCTATGTTGCCTGATATAAGTATCGGAGTGGAACTTCAGGCAGGGGTTGATGCCCTTTATGTCACCAGGCTTCAAAAGGAAAGACAAGCGCCGTCGCTGGGCGAACAGGAGTCGAGAACCAGCTACCCGGTGGTGGATAAGAAGCTCCTGAAAGGAAAGGAGTTTAAGAAAACGCTTGTTATGCATCCGCTGCCGCGTGTGGACGAGCTGACCCATGAAATGGATGCTGATCCTCGGAGCATGTATTTCAAGCAAGCGGCTTACGGAATGCCCATTAGAATGGCGCTCTTGGCTCTCTTATTGGGCGCCAAAGAAATGAGCGTTTGGGAAGAGAAGGTTTCTTTTGTCCAGAAGCTGGATTATCCCGTTTATAAACGGGATTCGGGGCTTAGCTGCCCCAATCCGAACTGTGTTTCCAACCAGGAAACAGAAGTAAGATACCTGAAGCCCGAGTTCAAGATAGTGAGCCGCGAGCCTTTGACTCTAAGATGTCTCTACTGCGAACATGAGCTTCGTCCCCAATATGTGGCAAGTTCGGAATGGCATCAGAGAAAGTTAGAGAGCAAGAAATATCACAGCGCTAATAACCACTTTGCTCGCAAGATTGGCCCCGAAAATCTGATCATTTTCGATTCGGAGAAGGCAGCCAAGTCTCATGGCTTCAGACCCAGCAGCTATATCAAACAATGAACGAAAAATCCGTTTATCTGCATATCCGCAATGGCCACGTAATTGACCCAAGCCAGCGCATGGACCTGACCGCTGATCTGCTTGTTGCTGACGGCAAGATTGCACAGATAGGCGGCCCCGTGATTCTGAGCGAGGCCGAGTATTTAGACGCTACGGAACTGGTCGTCTGCCCCGGCTTCGTGGACATCCACTGTCACCTCAGAGAACCCGGCTATGAGGACAAGGAGACCATAGCCACCGGAACCAGAGCAGCCGCAATAGGTGGTTTCACCACTGTCTGTTGCATGGCAAATACAAAGCCTCCTCTGGATACCCCAGCCTCTGTGGACTGGGTGAAACGAAAAGTGAGCCAGGACAGCCCGATTGCCGTGCTTCCTATAGGCTGCATCACTAAAGGTAGAAAGGGTGAAAAACTAGCCGATATGGCCGGGTTGGCTGAGGCAGGAGTAGTGGCTTTTAGCGATGATGGTGACGCCGTCGCAAGCTCACTGCTCATGCGCCGTGCCCTGGAATATGGTCGAGAGCTGGGCTTGCCAATCACCGAGCATTGCGAGGACAAAGCGCTCAGTGACGATGGAGTCATAAACGAAGGGACAGTGTCTGCCAAGCTAGGCCTGAAAGGGATCCCGACGGCCGCCGAAGAGGTTATAGTAGCCCGTGACCTGATTCTGGCCAAAATGACCAGGGCCAGGCTTCACATCGCCCACGTCAGCACTAAAGGCTCTGCGGAGCTTATTCGCCGTGCCAAAGAAGAAGGAGTCCTGGTAACCGCCGAGGTCACGCCCCACCACCTCACATTAACCGAAGACAGAATTATCGGTGGCCCTCCAGACAAACCTATTGACACCAATGCCAAGGTAAACCCACCCCTACGCACTAAAGAGGACGTGGAAGCCTTGATTAAGGGGCTTAAAGACGGAGTGATCGATGCTATTGCCACTGACCATGCTCCTCATACCCTGGCGGACAAAAATCGCCGGCCAGAGCTCGCTGCTTTTGGCATCAGTGGCTTTGAGACCGCCTTTGGTTGTCTAATGGGCTTAGTGCACCAGGGAGAAATAAACCTTTCTCAGTTAATTTCTAAGCTAACTTGTGAGCCAGCACAGGTCATCGGCCGAAGTGGCGAACTCGGCACCTTGAGGATAGGAGCCCCGGCCAATATCACTATATTAGACCCTCACAGCGAATGGACAGTGAATAGCCACGATTTTGCCTCCAAAGGCAAAAATACGCCCTACGATGGCTACAAGCTCAAAGGTAAGGTGATGGCAACGATAGCAGGCGGGAAGATAGTCTATATTGATGATTCGCTAAGAAGCCGTCTTGCACCGGACTTCCGTCATTCTGAGTGAAGCAAAAAATCTAATGCCCAAGAAAGCCATCCTGGTTCTCGAAGATGGCTCGGTCTACGAAGGCCATTCCTTTGGTGCCGAGACCACTACCTATGGCGAGGTGGTTTTCGACACGGGTATGACCGGTTATCAGGAAATGCTCACTGACCCTTCGTTCGCCGGTCAAATCGTGGTCGCTACCTATCCTTTGATTGGCAACTATGGCATCAACGAGTCTGATTCCGAATCCAAGCAGATTCAGGCCCGAGGCTTAGCTGTTCGAGAATATTGCACTCGACCCAGCCACTGGCAGAGTACCCAGACTCTGCACGAATTTCTGCTGGCCTACGGCACCCCAGGCATCAGTGGCATAGATACCCGTGCCCTAACCCGTCACCTGCGCCTGCAAGGAGCCATGATGGGACTTGTTACTTCGGAAATGACAGTTGAGGAAGCTTCAAAAGAATTGAAAGACTTGCCTAGATATGATGTTACTGATTTCGTTCGTCAGGTCAGCACCGACAAGCCCTATGAATGGCAATCGAATGTGTCTGCCACTGCGAATTTGACATCCTCTCCCTTGAAGGGAGAGGATGAAGGTGAGGGTGAAGCGAAGCAACCCCTCAAAATCCTAGTTATCGACTATGGCCTGAAATACAACATACTGCGCATATTGACTCAGCTTGGCTGCCGGGCAACTGCCTTGCCCTGTACCACGTCGTCGGAAGATATTCTGGCCTTAAATCCTGATGGCATTGTCCTCTCCCCGGGCCCGAGCAATCCCGTTCTCCTTGACTATATAACGGATGAAGTAAGGAATCTCATAGACAGGAAACCGATAATGGGTATTTGCCTCGGGCATCAGCTCATAGGCAAAGCATTGGGAGCCGGGACCTTTAAGCTCAAATTTGGACATCGTGGCGGCAATCACCCTGTGCGAGATTTAGCCACCGGTAGCGTATATATCACCGCTCAGAATCATGGCTATGCCGTGGACGCCGAAACCGTAAAAGGGGGGCTTGAGGTGAGTCACATAAACTTGAACGATGGCACAGTTGAGGGCCTTCGCCATCGAGACTTGCCCATCCTGTCCATCCAGTATCACTCCGAAGCCGCCCCGGGCCCGCTGGACAATATGTATCTATTCGAGAGATTTCTGGAGATGGTGAGAGACTAGAATGAAGAAGGGACACAAGTCCAGGCCTTCCAAAGTGTTGGTCATTGGCTCGGGCCCGATAATCATCGGGCAGGCGGCGGAGTTCGATTATTCGGGGACTCAGGCCTGCCGGGCACTGAGAGAAGAGGGCGTGACCACGGTCCTGGTGAACTCGAACCCAGCTACCATCATGACCGACGAGGGCATTGCCGATATTGTCTACATCGAACCGCTCACTGTTAAAGTCCTGACTCGTATAATTGAGAGGGAGCGTCCCGACGGCTTGTTGCCAACTCTCGGCGGGCAAACAGGACTCAACCTGGCCGTGGAGCTGGCCGATGCCGGCGTACTCGACAAATACAACGTGCGGTCTCTCGGGACGCCCGTAGAAACGATAAAGAAGGCCGAGGAGCGGTCTCTCTTCAAGCAGTTGATCATAGATATTGGCGAGCCTGTGCCTGCAAGCAAAACTGTGAAATCGGTAAAGGAAGCATTGGAACTGGTCGAGTCAATTGGCTTGCCCCTTATTGTCCGCCCTTCCTACACCTTAGGTGGCACCGGCGGCGGCATCGCGCACACAGTGAAGGAGTTTGAGCAGGTTGTTGCTGGTGGTCTGGATTCCAGCATGAGCCATGAGGTTCTGGTGGAGCAATGCGTGCTGGGTTGGAAGGAAATTGAATTTGAAGTAATGCGAGATGCCGCTGACAACTGCATTGCTGTCTGTTGCATGGAGAACATTGACCCCATGGGCGTACATACCGGGGATAGCATCGTGGTGGCTCCCAGTCAGACTCTCACGGACAAAGAGTATCAGATGCTCAGGTCAGCCAGTCTGAAAATCATAAGAGCCTTGAAGATCGAGGGCGGCTGTAATATACAGTTTGCCCTTA
This sequence comes from uncultured Dehalococcoidales bacterium, assembly GCA_964557455.1. GTDB lineage: Bacteria > Chloroflexota > Dehalococcoidia > GIF9 > AB-539-J10 > RBG-13-51-36. The sequence goes on along the minus strand of CAZLAL010000151.1, from coordinate 4,909 downwards.
CTCCACATCCCATAGTTGCGGAAAGGTGGGCGCCCGATCAGAAAGGGGTGACAAGAAGCGAATATCACGTAATTGAAGTCAACCCGCGTGTCAGCCGCAGTTCAGCTTTGGCCAGTAAAGCCACCGGCTATCCCATCGCCCGCGTGGCTGCCAAGATAGCCATAGGCAAGAGGCTCGATGAAATTCCCAATAAGGTCACGGGCAAGACGCTGGCGTCTTTCGAGCCAGTCGTCGATTACTGCGTAGTCAAGATTCCCAGGTGGCCATTTGACAAGTTCGCCCTGGGTGACCGAAAAATCGGCAGCCAGATGAAGGCCACTGGCGAGGTAATGGCCATCGCCAGAGGTTTTGAGGCTGCCCTGCAAAAGGCGGTGCGCTCGCTGGAATTTGGCAAACGCACCCTGCTCTGGGAAGACCCCAATTGGACCAAACTGGAAGGTATTCCTTCTTACCCGCTTCATCCTAACGACCTGAGACTATGGGCAATTATGGCGGCGCTACGAAGGGAAGCTACGCCCGAAGAACTCTCCCGTGTCACAGGTATAGACCCCTGGTTTATCTACAAGTTCCAAAATATTGTGGCTATGGAGAGAAGGCTTCTTTCCGAACCGTTGACACCGGAGCTTCTATGGGACGCAAAGAGGCTGGGCTTTTCCGATGAGCAAGTGGCCACTTTGGCAGATAGGCTGCCGGAGCAGGTAAGGCAGGCACGCCAGCAGTGGCAGATCCGCCCGGTGTACAAAGTAGTGGATACCTGTGCTGCCGAATTTGACGCCGAGACCCCTTACTTTTACAGCAGCTATGAACGAGAGAACGAAGCAAAGCCTCTGCCAGAGAAGAAGGCTGTGGTCCTCAGCAGCGGCCCGATACGCATCGGGCAGGGAATTGAGTTTGATTATTGCTGTGTCCATTCGGCCTGGGCCCTTCAAGAAATGGGCATGAAGAGCATCATGGTCAATTCTAATCCTGAGACAGTTTCTACTGATTTTGACACCAGCGATCGCCTTTATTTCGAAGCGCTGGACGAAGAAAGCATCCGCAATATACTTGAAAACGAGAGCAATAATGGCTCCGCTCCTCCATCCATAGTCCAGCTTGGCGGGCAGACTCCCATTAATCTGGTAGGAGTCTTAGCTCACAATAACCTGCCCATACTGGGGTCAAGCGCGGAAGCCATAGACATAGCAGAAGACCGTCGCCGTTTTGAAGATTTCCTGGACAGATTGGGAATTCCTCAGCCGCCAGGGGCCGGAGTAACGTCCGCTGAGCAGGCATCAAGCGTAGCCAAGACCTTGGGTTATCCGGTGCTTGTGCGCCCCAGTTATGTCCTGGGCGGGCGGGCTATGGAAATCGTGTACAACGAAGCTGAGTTAATGCTCTACCTGACACTGGCTCTGGAAATGGACAGCCAGCATCCTGTGCTTATCGACAAATATTTCCATGGCATAGAAGTCGAGGTGGATGCCGTCTGTGACGGGGAGAGTGTTCTTATTCCCGGTGTGATGGAGCATATTGAAAGAGCCGGCGTACATAGCGGTGACGCTTTGTCTATTTACCCGGGCATCAATCTCACTCAGAGTGAAGTCAATGCTATGGTGGATTACACCACCAGGATCGGACCGGCTCTGGGCATTAAGGGGTTGATGAACGTCCAGATGGTAATCATGAGGGAGCCAGCACTCAACGAGTCGGATACTGGGCGCTCAACTGTGTACGTTTTTGAGGTCAACCCACGCGCCAGCCGGACCGTGCCTTTCATCTCCAAAGTAACCGGCGTGCCCATGGTAAGAATCGCCACTAAAGTCATGGCCGGGATTAGCCTCAAGGAGCAGGGCTATGAAGGTGGGTTATGGAAGAGACAAAAGTTGGTAGGTATCAAGGCTCCCGTTTTCTCCATGTCCAAATTGACAGGAGTGGATAGCTACCTTGGCCCTGAGATGAAGTCCACAGGCGAGGTCATGGGGATTGACTATACCTTTGAGGCGGCCCTGGTTAAGGCCCTTTTGGCTGCCGGATTGATGCTGCCCCAAGGAGGTAGCTTGCTCCTTAGCATCGCCGATAAAGACAAAGACGAGGCCAAGTCTCTGATCAGACAATTGCATTCGCTTCACCACGACCTTTACGCCACGGAAGGGACCGCAGAAATGATTAAATCTATGAAGCTCCCGGTCAAGATGGTAACCAAGAAACTGAGCGAAGGCCATCCTAACGTGGTTGATGTTATTCAGGATAATTCTGTAAGCGGAGTAATCAATACCATTACTGGAGGTCGCATCCCCCTGAAAGACGGCTTAGCCATCAGGCGTGCAGCCGCAGAAAAGAAGATACCCTGCTTCACTTCACTGGATACTGCTCGGGTAGCTATAGAGGCACTCGCAAGCCGCAGCCAGATCTTTCATGTTCAACCACTCCGGGAGTATCAAAGCAGCAGAGATTAAAAACGCAAAATGAAAATTGCAGAGATACAAAGCAGAAATGGACAGCGCGCAAACCAGAGTCCTTGTGCGCTCTAGTACGTCATTCTGACTCTTGATGTCTGATTTTTGATTTTGTTCGGGTCTTGGTATGAAACAGATGTTGGCGAGTGTATCTTCTAATCTGGAGCTCATGCCCGGCACACAGCTCATGTGGGTTGAGGCGCCAGAGATAGCCCACTCGGTTCAACCCGGGCAATTCGTTACAGTGAGGTGCGGAGACTTCACGTTGCGCCGCCCCTTCAGTGTTCACCAGGTTTCATCGGGTGAGATTGCTCTCCTGTTCAAGGTGACAGGCAAAGGCAGCCTCTGGCTGTCACAGCGACAGAAGGGTGAGAAAATAGACGTCCTTGGCCCCTTAGGCAAAGGGTTCACCTTGCGGCCAGAATCAAAGAACCTGCTGCTGGTGGCTGGGGGAGTTGGCATCGCCCCACTCATTTTCCTCACGCAACAGGCTTCATCCCGGCACCAGATAACCTTGCTTCACGGAACAAGCATTGCAGCTCAGCTCTACCCCTTCTCACCCACAGGCAGAAAGCGGAGCAGACTCTCGCCTTTGCCAAACGTCCGATTCATCTCCGTCACCGAGGACGGCACCATGGGACGGAAAGGCCTAGCTACAGATATTCTGCCTGAGTTCCTGGACTGGGCTGATCAAGTGTATGCCTGTGGTCCTGTGGATATGTATGAAGCGATGGCGGAGATGTTATTACGACTCCCGATGCGATCGGGACAAGACAATCTCAAACTCAAAAAATGCCAGGTTTCCCTTGAAGTGAGAATGGGATGCGGTTTTGGAGCTTGCTATAGCTGCACCATAGATACCAGGAGAGGCTTAAAACAGGTATGCCGTGATGGGCCTGTATTTGAGCTTGACGATATCATATGGCAAGAGATCAGACTATGAATATGCACTCCATTATCCGGGCAATGCGAAACAATCTCCTCGCAAGGAGGTAAGGATGTGACTGTAGTAACCAACGAAATCACCCTTGAATCAAGAGGCAACTGCGACATCATCGACATAACTTCTCAGGTAGCCAAGAATGTCCAGGAATCTCGTGTTAATAGTGGAATCGTCGCTCTGTTCATAGCCGGCTCGACAGCGGGAATAACCACCATAGAATATGAACCGAACCTACTTTCCGATTTTGGGAAGATGTGGGATAGAGTGATACCCCAGAACACCCCTTACGAACATAACAAGACCTGGGGCGATGGCAACGGCCACTCCCATGTGCGTGCCTCTACGCTTGGACCTTCACTGGCAATACCTTTTGTGAATAAGAGGCTAACTCTAGGCACCTGGCAGCAGATAGTTTTTGTGGATTTCGATAATCGTCCCAGGTCCAGAAAGATTATCACCCAGATATTGGGTGATTAGGCAAAGGGCCAGATTCCAGCCACCATCCCCTTGGCACACGCAGGTGATGCCGTAATTACTCCATTGAACACTCTCACCAACTATTGATGCTCGCGCCCCGCCTCTGATGAAATCGGTGCTTAAACGTCCCAGGTGCTCCTGATCTTGGTTGTCAGTAGGGTTGAAAACTGCTAGATTTGTGCCAATGACTTACCGTCGCATAGTGGCCAAATTGGGCACGAGTCTACTTACTTCGGGCACTGACCACCTCGACTTACAAGTTATGTCAGGTCTGGTGGAGCAGATTGCGCGCCTCCATGGCCAGGGCAGGGAAATGCTGATAATCTCCTCCGGAGCGGTTGCCTTAGGGAGACAGCAGCTTAACAAAGTGCCGGAGCGCAAGAACACTCCGTTCAAGCAGGTCCTGGCTTCGGTAGGCCAGAGTCACCTCATGTATACCTACGAACAACTTTTCAGCCAGTATGATATCACAGTAGCTCAGGCGTTGCTCACCAGAGGGGACCTCCGTGACCGCAGCGGCTATCTTAATGCCCGCAATACCTTACTGGCCCTCATCGAGCTAGGCATAATCTGTGTTGTCAATGAGAATGACGTCGTCGCCATTGATGAGATTAAGGAACTGAAGTTCGGGGATAATGACAACCTTTCCGCCATGGTAGCCAACTTGGTTGACGCTGATATTCTGGTCATGCTCACCGATATCGGAGGCTTATACACTGCAGACCCGCGTTACAATCCCCAGGCTCAACTTGTCCGCCGGGTGGACAAGATTGACACGGAAATCGAACGGATGAGTGGTAACACCGCCAGCCGCCAGGGAACTGGTGGGATGGCCACCAAGATCGAGGCATGCAGGCTAGCTACTTCTTCAGGAGTAAACGCAGTTATTGCCGATGGCCGCGAGCCCGATGTGCTGGTGAAGATCAGCCAGGGCGAAGACATAGGCACATTTTTTGCTGCGCCGGTAAGTAAGATGGAGAGCAAAAAGCGGTGGATGCTCAGCGGACTGGCTTCCAAGGGCAAGGTCAGGGTGGACAAAGGCGCTGTCTCA
>CAZLAL010000150.1:0-7575 GCA_964557455.1 uncultured Dehalococcoidales bacterium | reverse complement strand
CTGCAGCCGGTCGAATGTCCGAAGCCTTATTCCTTCTCCATCTCTTTCACTTCTTTGGCCCCTGCCGCCAGCCATTTGTCCTCGTCGCCGGTTAGTACCTGAAGCAATCTGGAGAATTCTCCCACGTGCTCTCGTTCCTCGTTGGCAACGTCGATCAGCACCTTCTTGGCCAGCGGATGGTCAGTGGCATCCGCGTGGGCCATGTAGAGGTGTATGGCCTCCTCCTCTGCAGCGATGTTTAGCCTGATGGCCCTCACCAGCTCCCCATGCGTAAGCTTTCGCTCCGGGATTTTCCCGCTAAAGGGATTTATGAATTCTGGCATTGTCGCACCTCCTGTATTATTATATTTGCCATTTAGATTGGCTCAAACTGGTCCTTGGCAGCCCCGCACACCGGGCACACCCAATTGTCGGGTATGTCTTCGAAAGCTGTACCCGGCTTTATACCTCCGTCAGGGTCGCCCTTATCAGGGTCATAGATATAGCCACATATCTTGCATTCATACTTGCGCACCGCATTATCCTCCTGCTCTGTTTATTCCATAAACTGAATCCGCTTCGTTTGTAGCATTCGCCGCACCTTTGTGAGTCGGGGAAGTCAGACAAGCTTTATTTCCTTTGCCGACTGCCACAAGCCATGTATGTTACAAAAGGCAGCAGCATGCAATACACCCGGCTTACTGGTCTTCATAGATATGCTTACCTCATGGTGAGTATAAATAGAGCTTGTATCGGGCCCCTGAACCGATTCTCCATGCGCGCAGAACTCAAAGCGCCCTATCTCATAGGGAAACTTCTCTCCTTCTGGCTGGAAGTATAATGAAATCCACCGTATGTGATGCTCAGTCGTATTAGGGTGCGCTACTTCCTTCCCCAGAGTGGCCTTCACCGGAAACATCTCACCGGCTTTTACCCGATCCGGGCATTCGATTACCGGGATGTGCTTCTCCATCTTCCAGTCGGCCGTCTGAAATAGTCCTCCAAATTCCTTCATCTTTCTCCCTCCTTTGTATTGTATTATTCAAGACTTCCCTTTTGCCTTGCCGGATTCTCCGAGCATTCCCTCCAGATATGCTTTCAGGGCCACCGCATTGTTATGCTCGGTGTCCTTGGAGCTATAGAGTAGAGTCACATCTCCGCTGCGGGCGGCTTCCAGGATTGGCTTCCATGCTTCCGTCTTCCTGTCAAGCTCCCGATAGTACCGCTGCTTAAACTCGAACCATTGCTCAGGCTGGCTATGGAACCACCGGCGCAGTTCTGTACTGGGAGCAACTTCCTTCAACCATCCCTCAATCTTGAGCTCCTCTTTTCTCATGCCTCGAGGCCAGATACGGTCAACCAGGAACACTTTCCCCTTTGTCTGTTCCTCAGCCTCGTACACACGCTTGATGTAGATCATATTCCTTTATCAACCTTCCGGGGTCCCAAGCATTGCTTTATTGAACACGCATAGACCAAGGGTGACCATCTCTTATTCAAGATTCACAATCTCCGTAGCTGCAGATATAAGTCTCTCCCCGAGCCAATACCTTCGAAAGAGTCAACCCAAGCGAGTGCACTCTCCGGCGTGCCGAACCACCGGTCGTGAATTTTGCTTGAAACCATATGTCTTTCCTTAACGGCGCCCAACTTTCTCGCCGCGGAACGCCTGTGCGACCATTTTGTAATCCTCTCTCCTCATTCTCTAGCAACCAGTGCCTACGGGCTCTGCCAGCTCAGGAAGGGATAAGTGTCATCATCAACTATATTCCAGATATACGTAGAATCAGGCTCTCCGACACTGCCGACAGCGATTATGTCCCACTCCGCTCCTGAAAACGTGGTGAGGTCCTGCATTGCTGCAGTGGTGTTGCCCGTTCCGCCATCGGAAGTAGCTTGTCCGCTGGTCTCAATGTCCCAGAAGGAGTCCGCTACGGTGCCCTCGTAATTCCGTCCCACCAGACCCCCAGCATACTCCAAGCCGGTGACCGTACCGGTGGAATAACAATTGCTCATAACGGCCCGGTTACTTCCCGCCAGACCGCCGACAAGTAACTCGCCGTCCACGCTAGCACTGGAATACGAGTCGCTGACACTGCCTTCCTTATTCCATCCCACCAGACCGCCAACATACGAATCACCAGTCACACTACCGGCTGAATAAGACTCACGAACAGTGGCATGATTTTGTCCTATCAGGCCACCAACCTCGAAGCTACCGCTCACGCTAGCTGTGGAATAGGAGTCGCTCACAATGCCACCATTCTCTCCCACCAGACCGCCGACATACGTAGTGCCAGCTACGTTACCGGTGGAATAACAATCACTCAGATTTCCCCGACTATGTCCCGCCAGTCCGCCAACATATGTATCGCCGGTCACATCAACATCTATCACTGCGACATCCTCAATGACCGCTCCCTCGTTGACAAAACTGAAGAGTCCCACATTGATTTCACCCGGCCGATCGATAAACAGGTCCCTTATCTCGAAACCCTGACCGTCGAAAGTACCGGTAAACGGTTCAGGCCAGACCCCAATTGGCTGCCAGCCCTGTCCCTCATTAGCTGTCGAGCTTGCCAGTTCCATGTAACCGTCGGTAGCGGAATCCAGGTCATTCATCAGCAGGATTTCGCCGCCCAGGTTGTTCCTGACAGCATCCAGGTCATGCCAAGTCCGTACTTGCACGCCGGAAGAAGGGGCATCACAGCCGGCCATCCCGAGTATTACGGCAGCCATAGCCAATAGCATCAAAAAGATGCTGGCTGCTGCCCCATAATGGAGTCTTTCCGACCTTAATATCATCTTCATATGTCACCTCCCTTGTAATGCTTCTCTCTTTGTATCAAATAGGCGCTGAAGAAGTCATAAAATTCCTGCGGAAAAAATTACAAATCTGTGACAATTTCCAGTGTCTTAGCAAAGAACGTAGTTCAGAAGTGACTGGAACGCCCATTCAGAGTAAGCGTCCCATCATAACTGGTTGCGACCCGCGACATGCTATTGAGCTAGGGAGTCACAACACGCCAGCGGATGTAGCGGTGTAACAAAACAAGTCAATGTGCAACGGCATAATTGGGCACGTAATGAAAACATTGTTTGGCTAAGCTACGGTAAAGGTATTTCAAGTATGAGTGAAAAATAGCTATCGAAAAAAGCATAGGACCCCCAAAACCTTGCTCCGTCAAGCCGTTGGGTTGTTCGCAAGAATCTGAATAGGCCAATTTCTATAATTTCGTCGGCTTGCTTACAATATGCCTTCTACTTCTCATAACTATTATCTGCACAACAACTCCAATCAAAAATCCCAAGCAGATAATCAGGGTATTAACAACAGCACCTTTCATTGAAGCTTCCGCTTGATAGTAATAAATTATATACTCAACTATTAATCCAAGTGCTGCTGACGAAACGAAAATGTAACTGAAGATATATTGTCTAAACGCAATCGCTATAATGGCAATGACCCATATGGGAAGGTATAGTTCTTTGATAAACCGAAAATCTATGTAGTTCAGTTCAATGAAAGCCATCATGACAATGAAAAGAATTATTGAACATATGGCTGAATGTAGCATTGAACGTATGACTGAATATAGGACGGCCTCTCTATTCAGTTTCACGCCTCACCCCCCTTGTGTCTATTCTATTTCTCTGGAGACAGTGCGTCAAATGCACCTTAGAGGTGATTTCAGAGGGGTTAGTTGCGCATCCTGTATGAGAATTGATCTTTGAGAAATGAAAGGGTGGATACCTTCCGGGCGAGTGTGATTAGGTAACAAGACAGGCTATTGTCACTTGACTTGAACCATACGCCCAAATGTTACCCAATGCATGAATCGATCCACAGGGGTGTCCATCGATATGTTAAAGATAGCAGCACTAAATGGTATATATTCTACACTTCGCCCACTCAGTTAAGGGGCAAGGTCACGGTGATACGGCTGATTAGTTTTGGATTCGGGCGTCTTGTCTCTTGGTCATCATTTTGTCTCTGATAGCCAGCTTATGATTTCCTTGACTTCAGGAATCCCCCAACCACCTTCACACTGACGTTGATGGCCAGCACCTCGTGACCTTTGATGTTACGATCGGTACTGATCTCGATCTGCATGGTGTTCTCCTGCATAAGTGTGGTTGGCTCAATACCGGTAGATGGCGGCCAATCCCGTTTGCCCCGGCATCCGTTCGGCTGGAATCACCATGACCCGGCCACCCATCTTTTCAACTAATTCTCCCAAATCGTCGAGTAGGTCATCGACTTGTGGGTGGCTTACGTCAGCAAGTTCGATCTGACCCGTCGCAACGTTCAACCGGCCGGCAATCTGGCGGTCGGCCTCGATCAACAGGGTGGCGACCCGCCCCGCGGCAGCAGCCTGGCCTACCTGTGCCAGGTCGTCGCTGCCAAGGCCCTTGGAATTTGCCACTACGAACTCGTCGGCCAATGTAGCAAGTTGCGCCTGATACTGCGGCTGTACAACTTGCCAGGCACGTTCCCGAAGTTCATCGATCGGCAAGACGTCCGGATTTATCGTGAGTCCCTCTGCCATCAAAAAGGGGTTATGGCTGACTCGGTGGAAAAGATTATGATGCTCCGCCAACGCTGCCAGGATCAATGGCAGGCCTGAGGGTCGAGAATGGTGCTCCAGCACCGCGCGGTCGACGGCGCGAAAGAACCGGTCCGCATCGATTTCCATCTCGTCCTTTTGGCCGCCGTGGCCGTGGCGTATGGCCCTGCTCCCCTTACCACCGCCACCATAGGAGCGGACAGTTGAATGGGGTTCGGTCAACTCGTCGCCCAGCGCCTCGTTGATCGTCCGCGGAACGCCCGGAGCCAGATCGATTTCGTCAATCGCGTCGCGGTTCCCCTCGAAGAGCTGGATCTTGTGGAGGCTCAATCCCAGAACCTGGTAGCGATCGACCGATTGTAGAAAGCGCCGCAAGGGCTTGGTGTGAAAACTATCGGCCACGATGGCCAATTCGGCGACCGGCCGCTGAAGCTGGAACACTTGAAACAAACCCGGCCCTCCCAGCATGGCCAGTCCATCGAGTGTATGGTTCCAGAATTCATAATCGTGGGCGAGAGCTTCGAAAGGTTCCAGAAGGAGACGGGCCTCGACGGCTGGATACTTCTGCCGGAGAGAAGTCTCCAGTTCCTTTACAAGATTGCGAAACCGGATCGGGTCTTCTTTATTGTGGGGATGAGATCGATGGGTCGGCTGGTAAAGCGATAGACACGGCGGCTGGTGATCCGCTGCCAAGTCAGCTATTGATTCTTTGGTGGGCAATGTCCTCTTCTGTGTCATTCGTGTCTCCTGATTCGTTATTCATTATACCATTCTACCATTCCATAAGCCCACAATCCCGTCCTTTGGTCCTCTCTGCTAGGAGGTAACTTAATGAGTGAAGGGTATTCAGATAACTAGTTACTACACAATTGCAGCTGATGGAAGGCCTTCTGGTTATATGTCAGGATAACACTATCTATTGGTCTCCAGAAACTTCTCGAGGTCTGTCTTGCGGAATTTTCGGTCGGGTCTCTTACCGATACGGTCAGCATGGATTGTACCGTCATTACTCCATCTTCGGACAGTATTCGGATGAACACCCAAAAACTTGGCTGCATCACTACTAGAAAGTAATCCATGAGGGCTCGCTGACTCGCTCCCTTTGACGCTCACGGACTTCATCCTTCGATTGGGGGCTAGCATCTCTGCTATCCGCTGTTTGCTCAAACCGAGTGTTTGTCCAATTTCCTGATATGTTAAGCCTTGGTTTCTTAAGGTAAACAGGCGTTCGTTTCCATTATTGCGTATTAGTCTCCATCCGCTTGTTCCTCGAATGAGGACAAGCCGATGACCACTGACCACTTCAACGATGTCGAGTGGCGTACAACTGTCCAATGGGTAGCTGCAGAGAGCGATTGCTCTACGCCTGCGAAGTATCATGTCAACAGATAATTCATAGTGACCGAAAGCTGTCCATTCTTGTTTAGTCAACCACGATGTATTGCCACTGACTCTCAGCCCATCAAATCCACTCTCCAAAGCGAATTGCTCCGTCTCAATTAATGCTTGAAGTGTACTTCTGTCATCGAATTTACCTTGCCTGGCGTAGAAGGTTTTGGAGTCTACGATCGTTATCTGCTGCCTGTTTAAGTATAGGTCCAAGTTGGGCACAGCCTTACCTAGCTCCACGAGACATTCTTCTGCATGCAAAGGGTAAGAAGCTGCCCACAAACAATATTCATTGTTCTCCAATCCCGTTTTAAAGTACGGCACGAGAATATCAATTAAGTCACTCTTCGATTTGTAGAAGTGACAGATATGAGTCCCCCAGGGAACTGAACCCATGCAATCAATTCCGCTTGACCTGCTTTTCATTTACATTCTCATTCCTCACAAGTCGCCCTGTGATATTGGCTAAGTACAACATTACTCCGACAACTATAACACACCCCGGGAACCGCTGGTGATATATCGTCTCTCAAGGTATCGTCCTATAAAGGTGACGAATCAAGACATATTATGGTTTACACCGACACAAAGCAAGACTGAAGCCCAAAGCGACAGGAGGCTTCATGACACAAATCGCTACTTTGTTACCCCCGAACGAACATCTGGATATTGATTGAAAAACCGTTGACAAGTAAAATTCACCTTTTCCCAATCACAAATAGACTATTTTCGTCAAACCAATGTACGCTGTTGAGATCCTTGAACTTCCTCTCAATATTGTTCCTAAACCCTTCTATTGCTTCTTCTAGTTCCTCTGGTGTATATAAGGAAAACGTGGAGTAAAAGCGAGATCTTGCTCGATCCAGAAGTTCTGCCAGTGTCGACATTCGTGCGTATTTGTAGTATTCGACCGCTTCAATATGTAGATTTGGCAGTTCTGCTACTGTTTCTGTAAATCTATTGAGGCTATAGAGTCGGGTCTCCTTCTGATTGAACATTGGGAAATAGCGGCCCCAAATGTTTCTTCTATTCTGATCACAAAGCCTGCTGTAAATGAAAATCTGTCCACCCACCTTTAGAATTCTGGCGCTCTCAAGAAGGAATTCGACTAGGCTAAAGTGGTGTACAGCATTGAATGTGAAGACGCAATCATAGGTATTATCTTGAAAGGGTATATCCCCCACTTTAGCATTTACTGAAGTGAAATCAGTAATTCCGCTATTCGTAAGGTTTTTCTCTAGAGCATGTAGCATATCGGAGTTAGAATCAAGGCACGTGAGCCTCAGTTTGGGTCGCAGGTACTTGAAGAGGAGCAAATCATATCTACCAGTACCACAGCCTATGTCGATAGCTTCAATGTGTTCCAACTTGTTAACTCTTCTAGCAATAAATGTGATAGGGGCAACATCAGTTGTTCGAAGATGGCGGTACTTGTGGGCTATTCGGGAAAAATGATGATGCATTAAGAAATACTCTTCGTCGCTAGATTTCATTTTTCTCATGCTCTCTAAACACACAAGGATAGGCTGTGACCTGGGCCGTAAAGGATACTATTGTTACACCAGAATTACCAGCATGGAGATTTGAGAAATAACAACTACCACAAGCTGTCTTTGCGGTGTCTACGTGTACATAATGA
>CAZLAL010000149.1:0-5109 GCA_964557455.1 uncultured Dehalococcoidales bacterium | reverse complement strand
CAGAAAAGAAGATACCCTGCTTCACTTCACTGGATACTGCTCGGGTAGCCATAGAGGCACTGGCAAGCCGCAGCCAGATCTTTCATGTTCAACCACTCCGGGAGTATCAAAACAGCAGAGATTAAAAATGCAGGATGAAAATTGCAGAGGCACAAAGCAAAAGTGGACAGCGCGCAAACCAGAGTTTTTGTGCGCTCTAGTACGTCATTCTGACTCTTGATGTCTGATTTTTGATTTTGTTCGGGTCTTGGTATGAAACAGATGTCGGCGAGTGTATCTTCTAACCTGGAGCTCATGCCCGGCACACAGCTAATGTGGGTTGAGGCACCAGAGATAGCCCACTCGGTTCGACCCGGGCAATTCGTTACAGTGCGGTGCGGAGATTTCACGTTGCGCCGCCCCTTCAGCGTTCACCAGGTGTCATCGCGTGAGATTGCTCTCCTTTTCAAGGTGACAGGCAAAGGCAGCCTGTGGCTGTCACAGCGACAGAACGGTGAGAAAATAGACGTCCTGGGCCCCTTAGGCAAAGGGTTCACGTTGCGGCCACAATCAAAGAACCTGCTGCTGGTGGCTGGGGGAGTTGGCATCGCCCCACTCGTTTTCCTCATGCAACAGGCTTCATCCCAGCACCAGATAACCTTGCTTCACGGAACAAGCACCGCAGCTCAGCTCTACCCCTTCTCTTCCACAGGCAGAAAGCGGAGCAGACCCTCGCCTTTGCCAAACGCGGTCCGATTTATCTCCGTCACCGAGGACGGTACCATGGGACGGAAAGGCATGGCTACAGATATTCTGCCTGAGTTCCTGGACTGGGCTGATCAAGTGTATGCCTGTGGTCCTGTGGATATGTATAAGGCGATGGCGGAGATGTTATTGCGACTCCCGATGCGATCGGGACCAGGCAATCTCAAACTGAAAAAATGCCAGGTTTCCCTTGAAGTCAGGATGGGATGCGGTTTTGGAGCCTGTTATAGCTGCACCATAGATACCAGGAGAGGCTTGCAACGGGTATGCCGTGACGGGCCTGTATTTGAGCTTGACGATATCATATGGCAAGAGATAAAACTATGAATATGCACTCCATTACCCGGGCAAAGCGAAGCAACATCCTCGCAAGGAGGTAGGGATATGACTGTAGTAACCAGCGAAATCACCCTTGAATCAAGAGGCAATTGCGACATCATCGACATAACTTCTCAGGTGGCCAAGAATGTCGAGAAATCCGCGATTAATAGCGGCATAGTCACTTTGTTTGTAGCCGGTTCCACGGCCGGAATAAGCACGATAGAATATGAACCAAATCTACTTTCCGATTTTAAGAAGATGTGGGACAGACTGATACCTCAGAACATTCCCTACGAGCATAATAAGACCTGGGGCGATGGCAACGGCCATTCCCATGTGCGTGCCTCTACGCTCGGACCTTCACTGGCAATACCTTTCGTAAATAAGAGGCTAACTCTAGGCACCTGGCAGCAGATAGTTCTTGTGGATTTCGATAATCGTCCCAGGTCCAGAAAGATCATCACCCAGATAATGGGCGAGTAACCCTACATCAAGTGCCCTTTGAGTAATGCGTCCTGACTGTCTTGTTTTCGCTGAAGCCGAACAGTCAGCTTGCCCAGCAGACATCCTGTGAGGCTGCGTTACGCTCTGCGCCGCTATTGAAAAACGGTGCCGCGCCGTCCTCACCGTCGGTGGTGAGAGCGACCTGAGATTTTCTCTTGCAACACTTCCTGGTAAACCTGTAATGTTCTCTCAGCACTGATTTCCCAGGTGAAGCGCCTGGCAGTCTTTGCGGCGTTTTCGCTAATCTCCTTGGCAAGCTGTTTATCCTGCAGCAGACAAATCATTGCCCTTGCCATAGCATCATCATCTCCCGGAGGATATAGAAGAGCATTGACCCTGTCCTGGAAGACTTCGGGAATTCCTCCTGCGTTTGCGCACACTACTGGCACAGCTGCGGCCGAGGCTTCCAGTAGCGATAGTCCAAATGACTCCAGTTTAGAAGGTAAAACAAAAATATCGGCCGCTGCCATGAGCTGAGCCACCTTTTCCTTCGCCAGGCCGCCTACCAACGATACCGAATTACCAATGTTCAAGTCGCTGATCTGACGAGACAGATTCTCCTCTTCCCGACCAGTCCCGGCAATAACCAGCCTCGCATCGGGGATGACTTTCAACACCTTGGCAAAGGCTGATACAAGCAGAAGCGGGCTCTTGCGCTTGATTAGGCGCGACGCCGTCACTACAAGAGGTTCGCCACCAATACCCAATTCCTTGCGCATCAGCAAAGCATCTACTCCCCCGTTGAAGCACGACAGATCAACACCATTTGGAACAACGGCTATCCTCTTCTCCGGAAACCCCAGCAAATTGGAGAAGTGCGCCGACGCCTGGCTTACCGCTACTAAGCGATCAGCCTTGGCCAGCATGAGTACCCAGCCAAGCAGTCGCTGCAAGTATATCAACACAGGTGAAGTCATCACAGTATGACAGGTCATAACACAGGGAATTCGGTGTCTGTGTGCAAAACGAACCGCCTTCAGCGCCATGGTAGAATAAATATCCAGTCCGTGAACCACATCAAATCCCTCATCCAAGATATACTTATGGCAGCGATGAAAAAGAAGCGGCGAGACAGCACGATGTGGACTATGCAGCACCAGACCTTTGACTCGTTTGATTTTGACCCCGGCAATTTCCTCCTCTTCAGGTTGGCCGGGATCCGCATGAGTGACCACGACAGTATCTATACCTAACTTGACCAACTGAAGGCTCAACTCGAAAGCATAACGAGCTGCCCCACCTATATCGGGGTAGTACTCGTCACCAACTAATGCTACGCGCATCTGTGATTATCTTTGACCTTCCGGTCTTGCTGCCATCCTCACTCCCAGATAGGAGAAAACCCCAGCCCCTACCATAGTGCTGAGAACAAACGAGATTCCTCGCTCAATCACCGTAGCTGCCATTGCCAGCTCTAGAGGAACACCGAAAAGTGCAAAAACCGAAATGAACGACCCTTCCACAATCACCAAGCCCCCGGGTAGAAATGGAATAAGACCAACGATGACCGGGAGTGAGGAAGCAACCAGAAGCATGGAGAGCGAAGGATGATATCCTAAAGCTAGAAATATAGTATAAAGGCGGAGCATGTCAAGCGCCCCGATGAGCAATGTGAGAGTTCCTATTGCCAACACGTTTTGCCATTTGTCCATCGTAGCATAGGCACTGGAGTAGAATGCCTCAATTGCCCCCACTATTTCCCGAAAATTCGAGCGGTTCCCAAACCAACCGAGCACACGCCTGGTAATGCCACTTACACCTTTGATGGCAATCCTCTTCCGGAAAAAGAAGCGAGGACCGAAAACCGCTCCAAGAGCAGCCAGAACCCAGATTGCGGTAAGAATCAAGGTTAATTGAAGTGACCTTTGCCCAAACCCGAACATCAAGCCCGCCATCAAAAACGAGACAATAATCAGGGGAATAAAAGCATGCTCACCAATTATGGAAGCTATAGCCGAAGAATAACTCGTATTCGCGAGCTTGCGCATCATGTAGATTCTTCCGAATGGGTCACCTCCGACCCGTGCTACCGGAGTAATATTATTAAGGAAGATCGTTGCGCACAGTATCATGTACCGAGTCAGGAAGCTTATCCTGCATTGTATGAACGAGAGTGCTGTTTGCCACCGTATTGCCCAAATCGCCACACTGATGAAATATATGACTATGGCCAATAGGACAAACAAGCGGTCGGCACTCCTGACAGCTCCAAGCATATTATAGAAATTCTCATGCGCCAGAAGCCACACGGCTACCGCCATGACAATAATGGTGACAACTATCAAGCCGACCGACTTACGCAGGTTTATCCTCGGCTTATACTCACTCATACAACACCGGACTTTGTATCGGCGCCAGACTTGGGCAACCCGCCATTAGAATCACGAACAACACGTGCTTTACACTTCCGGCTCAACCTAGCAGCCGTTACTCAAAGGCCAATTCTGATTGCATTTGCTAGTCTTAATCGCCAGACTAATTTTGCCCCATATTATAGCTTCCCCCAGTAATTCGTGAAAGGGGCGAATTAATTTATCCATCGCAGTTCTCGAAGCCTTCTTCTGCCACTGTCCTGTCCCAACTTACTGATCCCCTTCTTCCCAGTTCCCTCGCATATCTTGCTTCTCCTTGTCTTGGTTGTCAGTAGGGATTAAAACTGCTAGATTTGTGGCAATGACTCACCGTCGCATAGTGGCCAAATTGGGCACGAGTCTACTTACCTCGGGCACTGACCACCTCGACTTACAGGTTATGTCAAGTTTGGTGGAGCAGATTGCGCGCCTCCATAGCCAGGGCAGGGAAATGCTGATAATCTCTTCCGGAGCCGTTGCCCTAGGTAGACAGCAGCTTCACAAAGTGCCGGAGCGCAAGAATACTCCGTTCAAGCAGGTTCTGGCTTCGGTAGGCCAGAGCCACCTCATGTATACCTACGAACAACTTTTCAGCCAGTATGATATCACAGTAGCCCAGGCGTTGCTCACCAGGGGGGACCTCCGTGACCGCAGTGGCTATCTTAATGCCCGCAATACCTTACTGGCCCTCATCGAGCTAGGCATAATCTGTGTTGTCAATGAAAATGACGTCGTCGCCATTGACGAGATTAAGGAACTGAAGTTCGGGGATAACGATAATCTCTCCGCCATGGTAGCTAACCTGGTTGACGCTGATATTCTGGTCATGCTCACCGATATCGGAGGCTTATACACTGCAGACCCACGCTATGATCCCCAGGCCCAACTTGTCCGCCGGGTAGACAAGATTGACGCGGGAATCGAACGCATGAGTAGTAACAGCACCAGCCGCCAGGGAACTGGCGGGATGGCCACCAAGATTGAGGCATGCAGGCTAGCTACTTCTTCAGGAGTAAACGCAGTTATTGCCGATGGCCGCGAGCCCGATGTGCTGGTGAGGATCAGCCAGGGTGAAGACATAGGCACATTCTTTGCTGCGCCGGTAAGTAAGATGGAGAGCAAAAAGCGGTGGATGCTCAGCGGACTGGCTTCCAAGGGCAAGGTCAGGGTGGACAAAGGCGCTGTCTCA
>CAZLAL010000148.1:0-5670 GCA_964557455.1 uncultured Dehalococcoidales bacterium | reverse complement strand
TGGCGCGGTAAAGCGTGCCAGGCTTGCCTATTATGACCAGAAGAATCACGAATACCGGGAGATGAAAGTTGATTCACCTCATGAGGTGGTAAGTTGTACGGGCAATATCTCGCTGAAGAATGGAGAACCTTTCGTTCACGCGCACGTGGTACTGGCCGATGAAACTGGCAGCGCCAGGGCCGGCCATCTGCTGGAGGGAATCGTCTTTGCTGCTGAAGTGCATTTGCGTCAGCTGGAAGGACCCAAGCTCGAGCGAAAATACGACGAAGTAACCAGACTTTCGCTCTGGGAAGTCGGATAAGATTTACCTTATGTCTGTGGTCTCAAGCCGGTCTTTGACTATAGTCCAGCCTATACCGAGCATATGACGTCCCTCAGGCTACTGCAGATCATTATGAGAGACTTCCCGAATATAGTATGAGGAGATGATGAATGTACAAGACTATTCTAATAGAGAAGAAGAAGCATCTAGGAATTCTCAGTTTTAATAGGCCAGACAAACTAAATGCTATAAATGTACAGGTCAAGCGGGAAGTATCTCAAGCTCTGCTTGAGCTGGAAGCTGATGATGATGTGCGGGTTGTCATCCTGACCGGGACCGGCCGTGCTTTTTCCAGCGGCTATGACATAGCTGCTCCCGTGTCTGAACTGGAGGAGTTCATGAGTCTTGATGAAGAGGAAAAGTTGGTGAATCTTGATAAGCCGACAATAGCAGCAATAAACGGCTACGCCCTGGGGGATGGGCTTCAGCAGGCGCTGCTGTGCGATATTAGAGTGGCTGCAGACGATGCCGTGTTGGGCTTTATCGGGCCCTTAATCGGAGGGCTATGTTATGCTGCCTTCTCCATTCTCCCCCAGGTGGTGGGCAGAGGCAAAGCCAATGAACTGCTGTTTACTTGCAGGAGAATAAGTGCTGAGGAGGCTTATAGCATCGGTCTGGTGAATAAGATCGTGCCGCGCGAACAACTCATGCCGGCGACGGTGGAAATGGCAGAGGAAATCACAAAAGTGGCACCGCTGCTGCTAAAATACAGCAAGCGCATGTTAAGGCAAGATTTCTTTAGCACCGATTATAAGAAGCGCCTGCGAGAAGGGCTGAAGGCCATCGCCAGCCAGCAAGGATTGTGACGGCGCAACTGAAGCCTTCGCAGAGAAATTGGCGCCTGGTTCAACGGTCTGCGGGCTGTGCGACTTGTCAGAATGAGACTCACTTGCTGAAGTTCAGCTCCAGCCCATTATTAGCCGGGTCAGCGAATTTGAAAAGGAGGATACCATGAAAGCCGCAGTAGGAAGTGAGGTCCATCCCAAGTATAAAGGGATTGATAACTGGCAGATTAAGGGGATCGCTGAATTGTCCAGGCCGATAAAGTATAACGACTCTGAACTGGGCAGAGTAAGCTACCGCCCGAGCATAGTGCTGCTGGAATCTGCGGACAATAAGGTTCAAGCATTATGGTTCGCCTATCGGATTGGGACTTCAAAAAGTGGGGGAGAGATACTATGGCGGCAGGGTCCGGCCATGTATGAGGAAGACGCGCTTCTGGAGCTGTTCAAAGACGCAATAGGTAAGAATCTCTTCACCATAAGCTTCTTGAGCAAGCTGACCGACGAATTGGAGATAGGAATAAGCAAGTGGCGATGGTCGAACCAGCGGATTTGGATTAGTAGCAAAAGGAAGAAAGTCAGCCCTGTCGTTCGTCGGTCTTCCACCTCCAGGAGGAATAAGTAAGGGACCATCGGTTATTTGAAATAGCTCAAAGGTCCCGGCGGAATTACGCTCCACAACTTTTGTGTTATCTTGGCGCGCTAACCCCCAATGACATTGCCTCTGGATAATAATTCATAGTGGCGGTTGTTACTTCGCAGCGCGCTACGAACATTTGTGTAGCTCACCGCTGGCCCATAAGGTTGTCGAAGCTGGGTCCTGTTTATAGCATGAGGCTTTGCCTTCTCGTGTTCGACGCTGCCTGTCTCATAATGCTGGGAAAGTGACTTCGTGTTGACGGAGCGGTATGTTGCCACTCTTTCCAAGGGACCAGAGATGCGGTCCCGACCGGAACGAGCTTCGGCCCTGCTGCCGGTTTCATAGCGTGTGGAAAGCCGCTCCATGTTCACCGTGTGATGGATCGCCCTTTCTCCTCCACGGGGGCTATCAGATCGACCGGGCTGAAACTTAGAATTATCACCGGTCTTATAGTGGGGGTAACGACTCTGAATATCCGTCGTAGGGTGAACTGTGGAACGCCTTACATCATGAAAATTCTGCCGGACTGAAGAGTCAGGATTAGCTTGAGGAGCACGGCTGCCCGTGACTTGGCCGGGAATGGCGTGTTCTGTGTTCAGACTATGAGACTCAACCGGGCCAGGCCAACTGGATTCGCCATCAGCACGATTGTTGAAGTATTTGCTATGAGTCAGGTAAAACTCGACGCTTTCTCGGAGGCGACTATTCATAGCGGCCTCACGTCTCTTGGTCAAATGGCGCGCGGCAAGTATAAACGCCACGCCGAAGGGCGTGGTGAAAGGCTCCGGGGCGAACATCAGAGCAACTCCTAAATGCCTCAGAAGCCTGATGTAAGACGTGGTGTTAGCCATCTCCCTCAATAAAAACACGTCCCCGCCAGTTTCTGGCTATTGGTTGATGCTGACTGGCGGGACAAGCAAGTCCTGAATCAGTTGCAGATATGCTCAGTTAAAGTGTAGTGTGTTAACAGGGCCCTGTCAATAGGTTTTGACGATTAGTTTACATAACTTTTGGAGGGAATAAGGCCTGACGAGTAGGTCTTCAAGTCGTTCTCTAGTCCGAAACCGTTATGTAATCCCTTATCCGTTCAAGTGTCTCCTCCCCTATGCCACTGACCCTCAGCAGTTCCTCGATTCTGTTGAAAGAGCCGTTTTCACTGCGATAATCGACAATCCTTTGAGCTAGTACCTCACCTATGCCCGGCAGGGCTTCCAGGAGCCAGGGTTCCGCTCGGTTGATATCTATCTTCTGGGGAGTCTGTTCTTCACCTGTCTGTGGCACATAAATCTGGATCTGACTGAGGTCGGCATCGGCTTCGACGCCGGCGTCCAGAAGGAGTATGTGCAAGGTGTCAGTCTCTTGCCAGAGAAAGGTGCCGGAGTTAGCCACGGCGCCACCGATGTAGACCTCACCGGTTTGCTCTGGAGGCTCTATTTGAGATAGGGCAATCTCCACAGGCTTGTTTCCGCCGCGTTGTAGCCCGAGCATGATACCGCCGGCTATTGCGACGATAAGCAGGAAGATTGTCATGAGTAAGTAAAATCTATCGGCATTGCTCATGGCATAGCTCCTTTCGTGATAGGCGGGGTCGCAAATGATATTCTATAACAAAATCCGGTTCCTGCCACTGCATTTCTAGAACGCCCGTTTCTTCCCTGAGTGACCCTCACTGTGAAATCATTCCTGGTGGCTCTCTTGACTTCACTATCAGCCCGCACATACAATCTGGTCATAGAGCCGACTGTTCGGTTAAAGGAGGACAAATGGACAATCTGTGGTTGGCGCTTCATTGGGGCTCGCCTATTGGCCTTGCCATTTTCTTTGTGGGCTTAGGTGGCATGGTTTTTCTGTTCGCCAAAGCTGACGAGTTAAGTAAGCATACAAAGGCATTTGTCAGGGAAAAAGGGCTGGATAAGAAAAAGGAATGACTGGAGCCGCCTGGCAATTCTAATCTTCACTCCTAAGCCTTCGCGTTGGAGGTGCTCGCAATGACGAAGGGCGCTTATTAATGCTGTTGCTTAAATTCCAAATCCCGATTTCTAAGCTCTGAAAAAATCTAAGTGTAAAGGCCCAAAATACCAGACGTTTTGAGTATCGTTACATGGTGCCTTGATATCGTTCAGGATTTCGTGCTTGCGATTCAGGATTTTCTGTCTCTCACTCTTCAAGCATAGTTCTGGCGTGCCCGGGATTGCCTGAGATGACTTTATCAAGAAGGGCAGCCCAAATTGCTCGGTGTACGTCCCGATGGTAAACTTATAGTATGGCGAAAGATTCCAGCGTGATAACTGTCAATCGCAAAGCTTACCACGACTATAACATCGAGGAAAAACTTGAGGTGGGTATTGTGCTCAAGGGCTCTGAGATCAAGTCCATCAGGGCAGGCAAGGTAAATCTGAGCGATGCCTATGCCAAGCCGGAAAATGGCGAGCTATGGCTCTATAACAGCCACATTGCGTCCTACGATGCCGCCAGCTATAACACGCATGAGCCTGTCAGGCCGCGCAAGCTTCTTCTTCATAGGAAAGAAATCAACAGCCTTGCCGGCAAGGCAGTACAGAAGGGTTTGACTTTAGTGCCTCTTAAGTTGTATATTAAACGTGGGGTGGCTAAGGTGGAGTTGGGATTGGCCCGAGGCAAGAAAGCCTACGACAAACGGGAAGCTATTGCCCGTCGGGATGCGGACAGGGAAATAGAGCGGGCGATGAAGCAGAGAAGGAGGTGATGGCAGAGCGGGGTGAAATGAGGGGGCGCGTGGCTTCGACAGGGGAAGGCCTACAGGATTGCAGGCTGAGGTGCCACTAACCTCATAAAACAGGTGGCAAAAGATAACTGAGGAACCTGTTTACGCTTAACGGTTCAATCTAACCCGAGCTCTCCTCGAAGTGAGGGATTAGGTTTCAGAAAAATCGAGGCGCTCTGACCCCGACGCCGATAGGGGTTGGCTAAGAGATATTGGCTGGTCTGGCCGGAGTCGGTCAGCAGACGAAAGCTGGACGAGACAAGAGAAGCTGACTAAGCCTGTAGGATATTCTGGCAACTTTCTTTTGGACGGGGAGTTCAACTCTCCCCCGCCTCCACCATGAAAATTGGAAGCGCCAGCTTTCTCGTGCTGGCGCTTTTTTATGTCTGCCTCTGCGGCCTCCGTGCCTGAAAGTTGTTGGCGATGCGCAGAGAAGATTGGCGTGCCAGATAGGCTAGCCGGCGCTGTCCTGGGCGTTATCAGTTTCAGAGATGAGGACGCTGTACGGATGGCGAGCGGAGTGCTGTTCATACACTGGCCGCCTTTTTCCCTACTTTTCAAGGTGCTCTGCGCAGAGTATAATGTTACCAGAAGGGCAAGGACGGAGAGATGATGATAAATAAGCTCTTGACGCGAAAGGGATGGCGCCTCGTAGCGCATTCTCTGCTGGCGACGGCCGGGATTGGTCTACTCTATTTATTGTCTAAAATGGTTGTCGGGGATATCCGGCAAGAGGATACGCTGAGCTGGTGTTTCTTAGGGGCGGGAATGGCATTTTCGCTGTGGCTGGTGGCTCTAGGGAGTATGCTGATAAAGGCTGAGCTAACTGACTGGAGGTAATGTCCTGGCTGCGGCGGTGCCTCCGTTTTCTCTGGCAGCCCTTGCTGAGTCGTGGTTATTTCCCCGTGTAGTGTGTCGACAAACAACATATCTGCAGACGGCTCACACTATTCTAGTTGCTCGTAGCTGCGAAATCATGTTACGTGGTGAGGAGAACGGTATCTGTGTCTAAGGTGGCTATAGTAGTTGATAGTGTGGCTGATCTGCCTCCTCGCGTCGCCGAAGAGTTCGAGATCACTGTCGTTCCGCTTACTGTCCGCTTCGGCACGGAACTCTATAGGGATGGCATCGACATGAGTTCCGACCAGTTCTATGACAGGCTAAGGGCCAGTAAGACGTTGCC
>CAZLAL010000147.1:0-5190 GCA_964557455.1 uncultured Dehalococcoidales bacterium | reverse complement strand
TACAAATCGGTTGCTCTACCATTGAGCTACTCGGGCGACTGCCAGCTACAATTTTGGCTCAATAGTATAGATAAGGGTAAATGCTCTGTCAACTCACAGGCCACTCTAGGAAATCCCATGTTGCATTATCCAAATCAATCATGCTAAATTATACTGTTTTGCTGATCAAGACGACTTAGGATTATAAATACAAAGATGATAGAGAATGCTTTACTAAAACAATTGCTTGAAGCAGGTGCTCACTTTGGTCACCACACCAGTTACTGGCATCCCAAGGCGAAAAAATACATTTTTACGCAGCGCAATAGTATCCATATTATTGATTTGGAGCAGACGGTTACCATGCTAGAAAAGGCCTGCGCCTTTGTTCAGGATTTGGCGGCTCGAGGACAGAGTCTTCTTTTTGTCGGCACCAAGAAGCAGGCGCAGCAGACCATAGAGGAGGAAGCTGTGCGATGCGGTATGAGCTATGTTAATCAAAGGTGGTTGGGTGGTATGCTAACGAATTTCCCCGTTATACAAGCCCGGATTGACCACTTGGTTCGTCTAGAGAATGATAAAGATAAAGGGGAACTTGAGCGCCTGCCTAAAAAAGAACGCGTCAAGATAGAGAAGGAAATTTCCCGCTTGAATACTCAAATGGGTGGCTTCAAGGAAATGACTACTCTTCCGGGAGCCCTCTTCATCGTTGATCCTATTAAAGATAAGATTGCCTTTGCTGAAGCTAAGCGACTGGGTATACCTGTGATTGCTATTGCGGATACTAACTGCAACCCTGACGGCATCGATTATCCTATTCCCGCCAATGACGACGCTGTGAAGGCAATCAAGTTAATTTGCAGCAGAATAGCTGAGTCCGTAATTAAGGGCAAAAGTGAAGCTTTTTCGGTAGAGGCTGGCACTGCTAAATCGGCTGTTGGTAAAGAGGGGCGGGACGAAGGCGTCGAAATTCTGGGTTCTTATACCTTTGAGCCCGAGAAAGCGGCGGAGCAAGAAGAGCCAGGAGAGGAAATTCAGTCTCGGTGAAAGTATCAGTTGAAGTAGTCAAGGAGTTAAGGAAAAGAACTAACGTAGGCGTAGCTGATTGCAGCAAAGCATTGTTGGCGGCTGACGGCGATATAGACAAGGCAATCGAATTTCTCAAGCAGCGTGGCGCAGCAATTGCTGAAAAGAAGAAGAATGCAATTGGCACCGAAGGCCTGATCGAAGCCTATATTCATCATACCAGGCGCATAGGAGCATTAGTCGAGTTAAACTGCGAGACTGATTTTGTAGCTCGCACCGATGAGTTTAAGAGACTTGCTCGCGACTTAGCTATGCAAGTAGCTGCTAGTTCACCGCAGTTTATCAGTAGTGGCGAGATGCCGCCAGAAACGGAGACAGACCCGCAGGTGACCTGTCTGCTCAGCCAGCCTTTTATCAAGGACCCTACCAAGACAGTGCAGGAGATCATTGACGAGACAATTGCCAGGGTAGGTGAAAATATAAGAGTACGCAGATTTTCTAGGTTCGAGCTTGGTGTTGACCACTAAGCCATGCTAGATGCATTATTCACTGAACTGAACTCCAGGATGCAGAAGGCCATAGATGGCCTGGCTAGAGAATTAGCTAGCATCCGTGCCGGACGTGCTACTCCAACCTTGCTTGATAACATCATGGTCACCTATCAGGGCAGTTCCCTTCCACTTCGTCAACTAGCCACCCTCTCTATACCTGACGCTAACTTAATTGTTATTCAACCTTGGGACCGCACATCGTTGCGCGACATTGAAAAGGCCATTCTTGCGGCTAATATCGGCCTTAACCCTGCTAACGACGGTAATATGATTCGGGTTGTGATTCCACCTCTTAGTGAAGAGCGGCGCAAGGAACTAATCAAGTTCGTATCCAGGAAAGTGGAAGAGCGGCGGGTTGCTATACGCAACATCCGAAGAGATGGCATTGAGAAACTAAGAGAGATGGAGAAGAATAAAGAAATATCGGAAGACGACCTCAAAAACAATAGCAGGAAAGTCGACCAGCTTACAGAGGCTTCTGTGGTTAAGGTAGGTGAGTTGGGGGAGCTCAAGGAGAAAGAAATACAGGAAATATAGCTTAGCGGCAGAAAGCCCTGCGATTTCTTGGGAAACGCGCGGCATTTGCTCTCGTCTAAGTCTCCTGTAAATCTCTCACTACCTGGCTTTTCGTTCTTAAGCTTTTTTACTACCGCTGCGCCTGCAGATCAGATACCAGGCCGGCTTGTTAAATCTCCTTCACGAGCCCAGTCATCAGTAAACCTATGCCTGTCTAAAAGCTGCTAAAATAGGTTCATGCTGAAGCACAGGGTTATTACCGCTGCCGTAGGCGTGCCTCTAATCCTTCTTGCTATTTGGTTCAGTAAACCCTGGCCCTGGTTTAGTCTTCTCATAGCCGTGGCCGCATTAGGCGGCACATACGAGTTCTACTACATGGCAAATCCTGACAGGAGAGAGCCGCTGCTTTATTTGGGTTTGCTGTTATCTATGGCGCTTGTCCTAAGTCCTCATTATAGAAACCCTGACGTTCTGCCCATAATGATCACTGCTGCCCTATTGATTTCCTTGATTTGCCTACTCCCCCGTCCCTCACAAGATAAGGGATTCCATCGCTGGGCATGGACAATAG
The DNA here is from genome assembly GCA_964557455.1 of uncultured Dehalococcoidales bacterium. Classification (GTDB taxonomy): domain Bacteria; phylum Chloroflexota; class Dehalococcoidia; order GIF9; family AB-539-J10; genus RBG-13-51-36. The sequence continues at coordinate 2,547 of CAZLAL010000147.1, read as the reverse complement.
CGGGTGCTCTCTATGTGGGGTGGATGCTTAGCTACTGGTTGAGTTTGCGTGGGTTGACAGATGGCCGGAACTGGGTTTACCTGGCTATGCTCGCCACATTTGCCAATGATACCGGAGCATTTTTTGTGGGCAGAGCCAAGGGCAAACATAAACTGGCCCCTATCATAAGCCCATCCAAGACCTGGGAAGGAGCTATCGGGGGCTTAATCTGCGCCATTCTGGCTGCCATTGTGATAGCGACGGTTCTTAAGCCGATTTCTCTCAAGGCCGGGCCTGTTTTTCTTTTTGAATACTGGCAGATTGTACTCCTTGGCTTTCTGGTTAGCCTTTTTGCCCAGCTTGGCGACCTCGTCGAATCCTTGCTCAAGCGTAGTGCTGGCGCGAAGGAATCAGGCAATTTGCTACCGGGACATGGGGGCGTCCTTGACCGCTTCGATAGCCTTATCTTCGTCGGCGCAGTGGTATACTATTACGTAACGTGGGTGCTTTGAAACGAATAGCTGTTCTGGGCTCAACCGGCTCCATAGGCCGACAGACTCTGGAAGTAATTCGTGCCTTGCCTGACGCCGTAGAAGTGGTAGCTCTGACAGCAAACAAGAATCATGAACTCTTGCAGGAACAACTCCGGGAGTTCCAGCCCAAAATGTATTTCTCCTCGGTTAAACCTGCCGTTAGTCATGGCAGCGAATTCTTGTCCATGGAAGAAATAGCCAGCCATTCCGGGGTTGACTTCGTTATTGTGGCTACTGCGGGCAAGGCAGGACTAAGCCCTACCCTGGCAGCTCTACGAGCAGGCAAGACGGTTGCCCTGGCTAGCAAAGAAGTATTAGTGATGGCTGGTGAGCTTATCCTTCGCGAAGCTAGCACCCATCAAGCTCAAATTCTGCCTATTGACAGCGAGCACAGTGCCATCTGGCAATGTTTGCAGGGCGAAGAGAATGAACCGCGGAGGCTTTTTCTCACTGCCTCTGGTGGGCCTTTCTATCACTATTCACAGTCGCGATTGGCTCACGTAACTCCGGAGCAAGCTCTTCAACATCCAGTGTGGAAGATGGGAAGGAAGGTGACCATAGATTCGGCGACGCTCATGAACAAGGGACTAGAGGTCATTGAAGCGCATTGGCTCTTCGCCTTCCCGTTTGATAGTATTGACATACTAGTCCATCCTCAGTCTATCGTGCACTCAATGGTGGAGTTCAGGGATGGCTCCCTGAAAGCGCAACTTGGCCCGCCCGACATGAGGCTTCCTATTCAATATGCTCTTTCCTATCCCCGAAGGTGGCCTAATTCCAATCTGCCTCGCCTTGATTGGGCCAAAGCCAGGTCCCTCGACTTTGAGCCTGTAGACTACGATAGGTTTCCCTGTCTCAAGCTGGCTGTCGGTGCCGGCAAGTCAGGCGGCACCTATCCGGCGGTACTCTGTGCCGCAGACGAGGTAGCTGTAGACCTTTTCCTCAGCCGCGGAATAGGTTTTAGCGACATAGGCAGAATCGTGGCAGAGACACTTGAGCGACACCAGAGCATAAGTCAGCCATCTCTAGAGGACATAGTAGCTGCTGACGACTGGGCAAGGAAATACGCTGCACGCCTTTCGCCTGGTTACAGTCCGCGGCCGGAGCGACGAACTAGTCTTGGGATAGAGACATAAGAATGAGTCTTGCCTTAATAATCTTCCTTTTCGTTGTGACTCTGCTCGTGGCGGTCTATCTTCATGAATTAGGGCACTTCGTTGCTGCCAAGCGTGCCGGAGTGAAGGTGGAGGAGTTTGGCATAGGCATACCTCCACGGCTCTTTGGTATCAAGCGAGGCGAGACGCTGTATTCGCTTAATGCCATACCAGTAGGAGCGTTTGTTAAGGCTGTTGGCGAAGATGACCCTACCGTACCCAGAAGCCTGGCCGGCAAAGGGCCATGGACCAGGTTGGGAATCTATGCTGCAGGTCCGCTGGTTAATATCTTTTTGGCCTTTGTTCTCATTAGCGCTTTCCTTGCATTGCCTTATTCCGTTATTGCCGGCAACGGACTGATGGTGCGTGCTATAGAAGCAAATTCCCCTGCCGAAGAAGCAGGCATCGAGCCCGCGGACATAATCATGACAGTAGAGGGGGAACATGTTCGTACGAGCGGAGATGTCCAAGATATACTGGGTCCACTCGAAGAAGGGGCAGAAATAACCCTGCAACTGTTGAGGAACGGGCAGGTGAAGGAGATTATCTTGAAGCCAAGGCTCGACCCGGAATCGCAGCAACTGAAAATGGGCGTCTACCTCTGGTGGAATATGGTGAGTCAAGTAGAGGAAGGTTCGCCGGCCTACTCGGCTGGCCTCAGACCCGGTGATGCTATCCACAGCGTCAATGGACAACTCACGTACAATGATGAGAGCCTGGCCAAGTCTCTGGGTTCCGTTGAGGCAGGTGAAGAAGTAAAGCTGGTTTTGCTCCCAGGCGACGAGCCTAAGGAGACAGAAGAAGTCTCCCTGATTCATGATGGCTCCGAAACCCTAGCTGGCGTAGAACTGGCCTGGGTGGAGGGGACTTATCTGGAACAA
>CAZLAL010000146.1:0-4978 GCA_964557455.1 uncultured Dehalococcoidales bacterium | reverse complement strand
AGGAATTCTCCCCCACAGGAGGTCCTTCGACGACCCCGAAGAAATGGAAGAGGAACGTCGTCTTTGTTACGTGGGAATAACCAGAGCTAAGAAGCGACTGTACCTTTTACGCTGTTATCGTCGCAGCCTATTCGGCGGCACCACTGCAAATCCTCCATCGCGCTTTCTCAACGACATTTCACCGGAGTTGATAAATCCCAGAGCACTATGGCAAGACCAAGCAACCCCGGTAACAACTACTGATTCCGGCCGGCATGGCCGACCTTCACATCGACCTCTTGTCAATTTGACCCTAAAGGTGGGCGACCATGTCCGCCACAACAAGTTTGGCCCCGGCATAGTAATGAATTGCCTTCCCACCATGGATGACCAGGAGCTGACAGTCGTCTTTGAAGAAGCAGGTGTTAAGAAACTGCTGGCCAGTCTGGCGCCGCTGGAAAAGATCGAAGCAGACTTGGATGCCGCCTCGTAGATTATTGACAACATACACGAAATCGTGTAAACTGAAAGCTACATGCCCATCAAAGTTTTAGCCAGTGATGTTGTCGCCAAGATTGCGGCCGGAGAGGTGGTCGAAAGGCCAGCTTCGGTGGTCAAGGAAGTGATTGAAAACTCCCTAGACGCGGGAGCAACGCAGATTGCTGTAGAAGCCCAGAGTGGCGGAGTAGAGCTAATCAAAGTGAGCGACAATGGGATAGGTATTCCGGCATCTGAACTTGAGCTTGCTTTTCACCGATATGCCACCAGCAAGATAGACAGTTTGAGCGACCTAGAGGGAATCTCCAGTCTTGGGTTTCGTGGTGAAGCGTTGCCCAGTATCGCCGCTGTGGCTGAAGTTGAAATTCTTACCCAAACATCCTCGGAAGCGATAGGCAGCTACATGTATTTGAGGAAGGGGGAGGTACTCAGTAGGGAGAGCCGTGCCAGACCCCAGGGCACTACTGTAACGGTGCGTCGATTATTTCGCTATTTCCCGGCGCGACTTAAGTTTCTCAAATCAACAAACACCGAAAACGGGCATATCGCCCAGTTGGTGAGTCATTATGCCCTGGCTTTTCCGGAGGTTAAGTTCAGTCTGGTCATTGACAGGCGCGACAGCCTACACACTACAGGCGACGGTGACATGCGTGAGGTGATAAGACAGATATATGGTGCCGAGCCAGCAGAGAGTATGCTGAAGTTGGACCACAATGACAGCCTGGCTAAGGTGAGCGGGCTAATAAGTCCGCCCTCGCTGGCTCGTTCTAGTCGTAACTATCTCAGCTTCTTTGTTAATCGCAGGTGGGTGCACAGTCCCTTGCTAACCCGGGCCGTGGAGCAAGCCTATCATGGCTTACTTATGGAGGGACAGCATCCAATTGCAGCGATAAATGTCTCCGTGCCGGCTCAGGAGGTTGATGTCAACATCCATCCTGCCAAGGCCCAAGTAAAGTTTTGCCGCGAGCAAAGTGTCTTCAGCAGCGTCGAGAAAGCTGTAAACGAGGCATTAGCTGGGACGTCTATAGCCCGCTCCAAAGCTGTTCACTTCTCGACTAGCTCAGGGCAATGGCAAAGCCCCAGCATGATAATGGACAATCCTCCAACCTTTGTTATTGCCGAGTTGCCTACTCTAGAACTGCCGGTTTTGAGAGTCTTGGGGCAGGTGGCCAATACCTATATCATTGCCGAAGGACCCGACGGACTTTATCTCATCGACCAGCATGCTGCTCATGAGCGCATAGTTTATGATCGACTTTTAGCCCAGTGGGCACAGAAAGAGGTTCAAGTCCAGGGATTACTCCAACCCATAACAATAGAACTTAGCCCCAGGGAGGAAGAGGCCCTGAAGGCCAGCGAAGTTTCTCTAATCGGATTCGGCTTCACTATTGAGCCGTTCGGCAACAGAAGCTATCTGATACGCGCCATACCTGCACTAGTGGGCAAAGCAAATGCTATTGAAATAATAACTGCCCTGCTTGACAACCTGTCCAGCAGGGAAGGCCTTGCCCCCATAGAGGAAAAGATAGCTCAATCCTTGGCCTGCCACGGTGCTATCAGAGGTGGACAACAGCTAAGCCACGAGGAAATGCGAGAGCTAATAAGGCAACTGGAGCAGACCAAGCAACCCCGCGCCTGTCCCCACGGCCGGCCAACGATGATTCACCTAAGTCGTCATCAGCTAGAGAAGGAATTTGGCAGGATAAGCTAACCGCCCCTTCGAATCCCCAGTGTTTTTGACAGACCAGCAATTAGCTAATGATTCTGGCCTCACCGCTGTTTAACCAGATGGTCGCGTAGACTCATTTGCCTCGGTATCCGTCACTCCAGGCAGCGAAGCGATGAAATCTCTGCGATGCGGCGATGGATGGAGTTGCCGCCCCGACATGTCAGGTCTTGAAACCTATTTGAGGTCATGGCTAAGCATTGCTCTTACCCGACTACGAAGTAGTATGTACAATATCGTGCATTGGGTTAGTTAATGAAGGAACTGACCTCAGTTTGAATAGTACCAACTGCCTATTACAAACAGGTGATTGACGCCAAATACGGCTCTGCTATATTAGATATGGTCAAATATTGCCAATATTGGCAAGGATGGTGAAAGACTTGTGAGACCAGACAAAATGTGAAAGGGGACTCTACTGCAATGAAAAATTACAGATACAAGGAGGAAAAATTACATGAAAAGAGCTAGCATGTTTTTGGTTGCGGTGGTCTTGCTTGCAGCGATGGTGGGCTGCGGATCCGAACAAAATCCAGGTCCTGATGCACCTCTTCCGTATGTACTCAACATCACCAGTATGAGTGGGGGTTCAGTCACTGTCACCGTTGAGGAAGAGGAAACCGTTATTGGTCCGGGCGAGACAGAGGTCGTACCTGACATTCTCGCGGGCACAGAGGTGAACCTGCTCGCTAACCCCACGGCTGGGTACGAGTTTGTGGAGTGGATGGGTGGCCCTGTAGATGGTATCACCGAGACCCTGACCACCCTCAATATGCAGGACAACTATGAAATCGCTGCCACGTTCAATGAGATACCAACCTATGAACTCGTGATGGGAGTGTCTCCTGTGAGTAGCGGTACGGCGACAGACCAAACAAATGCTAGTCCTTACCCAGAAGGGACTATAGTCAGCATAAAAGCAGTGCCGACCGAGGGCTACCAATTCGTTGACTGGACAGCACCGGCCGGCGTATTTGGCAATGCCGACGAGGCGGAAACGACCTTCACCGTGCCCGGTCAAGCTGTAACCGTCACGGCTAACTTCGAGCTGATACCACCAACTTATGAACTCACCATGGCAGCAGCCCCCGAGCTAGGCGGAACGGCCATTGATATAAACAATGAGTCGCCTTATGCAGAAGGGACCATAGTGAGCATAGAAGCAGTACCCGCCGAGGGCTACCAATTCGTTAACTGGACAGCACCGGCCGGCGTATTTGGCAATGCCGACGATGCGGAAACGACCTTCAGCATGCCCGGTCAAGCTGTAACCGTCACGGCTAACTTCGAGCTGATACCACCAACTTATGAACTCACCATGGCAGGATCTCCTGTCGGCAGCGGTACGGCGACCGATGAGACAAATGGTGGTCCCTACATAGAGGGCGCTATAGTCAGCATAAAGGCGATAGCCAGTCAGGGCTACCATTTTGTGCACTGGACAGCAGCAGCGGGTGTATTTGGCAATCCCAATGACGCGGAAACCACTTTCACCATGTCCGCAGAAGCTGTAACTGTGACCGCTACCTTCGCAGTGGAACATATGGCTGCTGCAGGCGGCTTTCATACTGTGGGGCTTCAGTCTGAAGGCACCGTGCTTGCTGTAGGAAAGAACGAATCCGGTCAATGCCATGTTGGTGATTGGACGAATGTAGTCCAGGTCTCCGCGGGCTATGAGCACACAGTCGGAGTTAGGTGCGACGGCACTGTAGTCGCAGTGGGAGACAACTTCTACGGGCAGTGCGACGTCAGCGGCTGGACGAATATCACCCAGGTCGCCGCAGGCTACAGGCACACGGTGGGGCTTAAGTCTGATGGCACTGTTGTTGCTGTGGGAAGCGACTCCTATGGTCAGTGTGGTGTCAGCGGCTGGACCAATATCACCCAGGTCGCCGCAGGCTACAGGCACACGGTGGGGCTTGAGTCTGATGGCACTGTTGTTGCTGCGGGAAGCGACTCTTATGGTCAGTGCGGTGTCAGCGGCTGGACGAATATTATTCAGATCGCCGCAGGCGGATATCACACGGTCGGACTTACGTCCGACGGCACCGTGCTTGCCGTTGGATTCAACGACATCTACGGACAGTGCAACGTTGGTGACTGGGAAAATATTGCGCAGGTCGCCGCGGGCGAGCTTCACACAGTTGGCCTTAAGTCCGACGCCACCGTGCTTGCCGTGGGAGAAAATGCCAACGGGCAGTGTGATGTGAGTGCCTGGGCAGATATTGTGCAAGTCGCCGCAGGCTATAGGCACACAGTTGGGCTCAAGTCCGATGGCACTGTAATCGGTGCCGGTCTCAACAACGATGGACAGTGTGATGTTGATGGGTGGAATCTGAACTGAGATTTCCACCCTAGCTCCTCCATTACGAGAGGAGACACAGTTGTGATTCTATTGCAGGCCCCATCATAAGGGGGCCTGCAATACTCATCGATAACAGGCCACCGGAATTGCATCGCCTCTTCCATCCTTGTCAATCGCAGGCATTACTGATGTTTATAGGACTCAGCAATTACGAGTTAGACACAGGGATGGCAATACGCTGAGGTCTCTCTTTATTCCGCGCAGCCTTCAATCATACCTGTCACTCTAAGAGAATCTACGCGATTGACTATATATGCTAGAATGAAGAGGATTTTTCAGTTCGCCTGCAGATATACAGATAAGACTTTTAGCCGGAGGCGCATATGATTTACTGGGCTCAGTTACTGCATTTCTATCAGCCGCCGACTCAGGTGCCATCGGTTCTAAGAAAGATATGTGATGAATCATAC
>CAZLAL010000145.1:0-2953 GCA_964557455.1 uncultured Dehalococcoidales bacterium | reverse complement strand
ATTGGGAGCCAGGGTGGGCGAGTAAGCAGCAACCTCGGCCTTGCCTCTGGTCAGGGCATTAAAGATAGTTGTTTTGCCGCTTTGAGGTATCCCGATAATGGCAACCTTCACGATTATATCCTACCATATTTCGGTCTTGAGCCTCCGCCAGGGAAAAGCGGCGCTGTGCTAGAATACGATGCAAATGCTCCATATTCTTTACGGCCGGGACGATTTCTCCCTCAGCCAGGCTCTAGAGAGGATTAAAGCTAACCTGGGCGATCGGGAGATGGTGGCGACCAATACCAGCAACCTGGAGGGGCAACGTCTGACTTTGAGCGAACTCAGAAATAAATGTGATGCTGCTCCCTTCTTAGCGTCGCAGCGCCTGATTATAGTCGACGGCTTACTAGCGCGCTTTGCAGAGAAGCAGGGCAAGACCCGGTCTGGGAAAGGCAAATCTAAGAACGGGCTGGGGGAATGGGAGGGCCTGGCTTCCTACATCGAGCAAATGCCGGCAACAACCGTGCTGGCGCTGGTTGATGGGGAGATAAGAAGCAATAACCCTCTGCTAAAGAAGCTTTCATCATTAGCTGAAGTAAGGACTTTCCCTTCGTTGAAGGGCAATGATTTGAAGGCATGGATACGACAGCGCGTGAAGTCGGAGGGCGGCGATGTCACCGTCGAGGCTGTGAATTTGCTAGTTGAACTAATAGGTGGAGATTTGTGGGCGATGGAAGGTGAAATCCAGAAACTGCTTCTTTATAGCCAGCAGCGCCCTATCAGTGAAGACGATGTCAGACAACTGGTAGCTTACGGACAGGAGGCTAACATCTTTGCCCTGGTCGATGCCGTAGCCGAAGGTCGAGCAGAGTTGGCCCAGAGGATACTTCACAGGCTATATCAGGAAGGTGCGGCACCCGAGTATATCCTGGTTATGATTACCCGGCAATTTCGCCTGATAGCTCAAGCCAAGGATTTGCAGAAGGGACTGTCTCGCCTGCAGATTCAGGAGAGGCTGGGGTTGAAAGCAAGCTATGCTTTAGACAAGACGCTCAGCCAGGCGAAATTGTATGATTTTGAGGGCGTGAAGCGAGCTTATGACAAGCTGCTGGAAACTGACCTGGCCATCAAAACCGGGAAATACGGCGACAAATTGGCCCTGGAGCTCCTGGTAACCGAACTTGCCTGCCCGAGTCCCTTGTGAGAGTCCTGGAGCCCAAGAGCAATCAGCAAGAGACTGCGCCAACACATCACTCCTATCTTAATCCTCTCGTCAATGGGGAAATATTCATAGGACACTATGATGCGGACCCAAACTGCTAGAATAGGATTGTGGCGGTAAGGCTAATAGCCAAAAAAGGCTCAACTTTCCATGATTTTCCATACTCTCATCCTGAACGGAAGTGCATCCATTGCTGGATTATAAACGTCACGCCAGCGGGTCCAAACCAATGTCTGCATAATTGTATCTATTGCTATGCCAGGGAAGCTATTTACTCCAACTACTCCGAGGACACCCTGATTTACAATAATCTGCCCGAACTGGTGGAGAAGGACCTTAACAAGATCACGTTATGCCCGCCGATTTCCTTATCGAACGTCTCCGACCCCTGCCAGGACATACCTGAATTGAAGAGAGAGGTAAAAAAACTGATACGCCTTCTTATGGACTACGGAGTCTCTTTTTTCATCACCACCAAAGGCGACCCATCTTTCCTGCTGGAATTGCCTGGCTTTGCCGAATACAGGCCTAAACTCATAGCTATAACTATCGAAGGCACCTGTGACGTGCTCAGGCTTTTGTCTCCGCGGGCGCCTGCGTTCGCTGCGAGGGTAGCCGCCGCCAGCAAGCTATCTAATCTGGGCATAGACATCGTTATTCGCCTCGACCCTGTTTTTATCCATCTATTCCAGGCCCTCTACGGTGATTCCTGGTTTGAAAGAATAGCGGAGTTAGTAGACGTCTTCGCTGCAGCGGGGGCCAGGCATATCATCGCCAGCACCGGCAAGCTGTCCAAAAGACGCGCTCCTTCAGCGGCTCACAAAGGCACGAGCACATGGCAGCGAATATATCAGGTTGTTTACAGCCAATCACCACTGGCCGCCAGGAGATTCGAGCAAGAATACATCTACGAGACGCACTGGTCGGGCGGAGGCTACAGGCTCCGCAAAGACTTGAGGCTCGCTTTTCATCACAAAGTGAAGGAGTTGGTTGAAGCTAGAGGAATGACCTATGCCAGCTGCCAGGAACTTTCCACCGAAGAAAGCGACTCCCCGGGCATCCCAAACTGCGAGGGGCTAGCACTGCCCTTTGCTCGAAAACAGGCCGATGGCAAATTCAAGCCTGTTCGCAGCTGCACCGCCAACTGCCATGTCTCTTGCCGGGGCTCATCCAATCCGCCCTGCGGGCGACCCGAACTGATAAGCTATGAGCCACTGCAACTCAAAAAACTATGCTTCAAATGAATAATTCTCAAAAGATGATACTTGATTTGTCGACAGGCTTAACCACCATTGTTTCCACAGATTTGCGGAGAGAAGCCACGAAACTTCCTAAAATACTGCCTGCGGCGCTGTTCCCCACTGTCAGGCAACAGGGGTTGACAGTACGGGGAGTTCATTATACCATTGTTTTGAAGTCAAGCTTCCCGCAAGAACCAGACTGTTACAGAGATAAAGGACTGCAGAATTGAGTCTCAAACGTCAGGTGCCAGGAAACGGAAACCGAGTAACCAAAGGACGTACTCAAGATCAGGGCAACCAGAATCAAGGAGGTCTCCAAATGCTAGATTTGGCAGATAAGGTAAGACTGACAGTTGAACAGGCGGCCAGGATTATGGATGAATATAAACACCGGCTCAGTGAAGTCCTAGAGCAGGAGATAGAGAAGATCAAGCAGGAAGCTGAGCGGGAGGCGGCCGGTGTCATTAACAAGGCCCACGAGACGGCGCAGCAAATCATAGGCCAGGCA
>CAZLAL010000144.1:0-4214 GCA_964557455.1 uncultured Dehalococcoidales bacterium | reverse complement strand
ACTGAGGAGCAAGCTGCACTGTTTGGAGTCCTTGCGGACCCGACGCGGCTTAAGCTGTTGAGGCTTCTCTGTCAACAGCGAGAGCCAGATGCTCTCTGTGTGAATGCTCTTGCCTATCGACTGGGAATAACACAATCGGCGGTATCTCAGCATCTTAGAGTGCTTAAGTCCGCAGGCCTGGTCAAAGGCAAGAGGCGAGGTTATCGCATTCACTATTTTATCAATCAGGAAGCGTTAATTAGGGTTCGAAAGCAAATATCCGATGCTCTCCGTGTCCGGAACGAAGGACACTGTTCAGGAGAATCATGAGGGGTCAGTCAAATGCAATCAGATGACACTCTTGCTCTTGAAGTATCTAAACTGACCAAGCGCTACAAAGAAGTCGTTGCCGTAAATGAGGTCAGTTTCAGCGTGCGGCAGGGCGAGCTATTTGGCTTTCTGGGCCCTAATGGAGCTGGTAAGACCACCACTATAAATCTGCTCACGGGTCTGGCCAGACCCGATGCCGGCGCAATTAGGATCGCGGGAATAGACTGTACGCATAGTCCTAAGGCAGGCCAGCACCTAGTCGGCGTTGTTCCTGATGAGAGCAACCTATATTCCGAGCTGACGGGCTTCGATAACTTATGCTTCTGTGCAGCACTTTACGGCATGCGGAAAAGGCAGCGTCAGGAGCGAGCGCAGGAGCTTTTGGAGACCTTCGGTCTGGCTGATGCCGCCCATCGCAAGTTTGCCACCTATTCTAAGGGCATGAAGCGCAAGCTTACTTTCGCTGCCGGTATCATTCATCGGCCGCCTATCCTCTTTCTCGATGAGCCCACTACTGGTATCGATGTTGCCAGTGCCCGCCAGGTAAGGCAGATAATAACTGCTCTGCACAGCAAAGGGACGACTGTGTTTCTTACTACCCACTACATCGAAGAAGCGGAGCGGCTCTGTGAGCGGATTGCTTTCATTGTCGATGGACGAATCGTTCGAGTTGACCGCACAGCCGAGCTTCTGCAGCCTGTTAAGGGTAGAAACATTCTGGTTCTTTCTATTTCCAGTTGCGAGCCCGGGTTATTTCAAGAAATAGTCACGGCTTTTCCCGAGTATCAGGTCGAAGATACAGGTGAAGGAGAAATCAAGGTCGAATCAACGAAACAGATTATCGTCTATCCGCTGGTACATTTCTTAGAGGAGCGGGGTATTCAGGTGACCGAAGCACGACGGCAAGTGCCATCGCTGGAAGACGTTTTCGTCCAGGTCACGGGCATTGAAGCGGGACTAATGAGGAAAGAGAAGGAAAAGGTAGGCACAGAGGGGAATCAGTGAAACGCGGTATTGCTTTCTGGAACATTCTGGCCAAGGATATGCGGGCTTATTATCTGAAGCCTCCCAACATCTCCTGGGGCATAATATTCCCTATAGTCTGGACAGGCATGTTCTTTATAAGGTCTGGCAGCGGGCTGGAGGGCGTCCTGTCTTTGTTACCGGGAGTCATGACTATTTCCATTCTCTTCGGTACGACGTCTGTTTTATCGGTAACTATCACATTTGAAAGGCGAAGCCGCTCTTTCGAGAGATTGCTACTGGCGCCGATATCACTGGAACTCCTGATGCTAGCCAAGACCTCCGGCGCTATTCTCTTTGGTATTGTTAATGCCTTTGTCCCGGTGCTTATCGCTGCCTTTCTGGCAGACCTCTCCGGAATTGCCTGGATCTTGGTTGTTCCAGCTATTATTCTGATCGCTATAGTATCAACGCTCTTCGGGCTTTTTATTGCAGTTTCGTCGAGTGAGGTATTTGAAGCCCAGACATTCTCCAACTTCTTTCGTTTCCCGATGATTTTCCTGTGCGGCTTATTCTTTCCTATTATGTCCTTACCTATATTTATCAGGCCGCTTTCCTATGCTCTGCCTGTAACATACGGCGTTGACATTCTCCATGGAGCAGTAATGGGAGCGCACATCATGTCGTTCACGCTGGATTTCGCTATTATCGGAGCCTTCTGTATCGTGTTGTTCCTATTGAGTCTGTACAATATCAAGAGAAGATGGATCGCTTAGGTAGAGCGCGGATGGTTCTATATTAGAACAGCAACCGGGATGTCGGAATTCTTTCTTCTGAGGAGGCTAGGGGCCGAGGGGGGCACTATCATACCATTTATTGGATAGGGACAATTACAGCAAGCAATACTTCGTGTTGAACTGTTCGACAACCTTCAGCAGCTCAGGGGCAAGCCTATTCTTGACCTCCGTGATGATGTAATCTGGGATTGTTCTATAGTAGGCCTGGGCAATGCCACCTGCCATGCAGGCAAGGGTATCGCTATCACCACCGAGCGAGACAGCCTTTCTAACCGCGTCCTCATAGCTCTCCGATTCCAGAAACGCTATGATTGCCTCCGGCACCGAGCCCTGGCACGTCTCATCAAAGTAATAATGAGGGCGGATTTCCGCCAGGGTCCGGCTCAGGTTGTAACCAAAGTTCTTCTCAAGGTGCTCCTTTATCTTAATCTTGCTCTCCTTTTGCCGTGCAAGAAAAATGGCGGCCGCAACTGCCTGAGCTCCCTTTATACCTTCCGGATGGTTGTGCGTAACTTCCGCACTTCTCTCGGCTTCAGCAAGCACCTCCTCCATAGTATCAAAGGCAAAACCGACCGGGCTGACACGCATGGCTGAGCCATTGCCAAAACTATTGTAGGGTTCCAGGCTACTGCCTTTCACCCACACGGAAAACATGCCCCCAAAGCCGGCATCGGGGAATTTCCGGGCGTAGTGTTTGAATGTTGTCGCGTAATCCTTGTTGTTCAGAACGCAATCGGCTGTAGCAACGGTCAGCACGGTATCGTCGGTAAAAGTGGAACTAGCGGTGAATATCGGAAATTCCGTTGTCTTCAAGCAATGGCCCTCATAGACGGAGCCCATAATATCGCCCGCAATCGCTCCAATCACTTAGCTTGCCTCCCCCGTTCCGGGTGGCTAAAACTCACCTTCGATTCCGGCACAGATAGCTACGCCAAAGGGAAGCAAGGATGGCCTTGATTGAATGACGTCAAATCTGCTTCCGTGAATGCCGGGGAACAACAAGCCCCGGCTTCAGTCGTGGACTTGGAGTCGCTATTACAGAGGGCTCAATCGGTGAGATTCTGCTAGCTTAGAATCTGCGCCTTCTTCCTCCTCCACCAAACCCGCCGCCACCGCCAAAGGGCCTCCTGCCGCCGCCTTCGGGGCGAGGGCGTGCCTCGCTGACAGTGAGCGTCCGCTCCTTAAGCGGCGTTCCATTAAGCCCCGTGATTGCAGCTTGAGCCTCAGCATTGGCTGCCATCTCAACAAAGCCGAAGCCTCGCGATTCACCACTATATCTATCCTTGATGATGTTTACCGATGTGACCTGCCCAAAAGCTTCGAACTCTTTGCGTAGTTCATCTTCGGTAACGTCGCGAGATAGGTTGCCTACATAAATATTCACGCTATTAACCCCCTTTTCAATTCTTGTTGCCTTACCTTGCGTGCAGGCAGATTTTCCAAAGTATGCCGGGTTTTCTGTTTGTAAAGCCTTCGGGGGCTGGCTTTGGTTCCAGCCCCCTTTGGATCCAGCTGAAGTGAATTAGCTGCGACTGCCTAATTTCATCTTGCTGTAGCATTCGCTGCAATACACCGGTCGGCCTTCTCGAGGCTCGAAGGGCACTTGACATTCCTTGCCACAGGCAGCGCATATCGCGGTATACATTTGGCGACTAGCTCTGGGACCCCTGGAGTCATTGTAACGCGTCCTCTTTGCCTCACGGCAGGCGGGGCAACGTTTTGGCTCGTTGGTGTATCCCCTGCTAGCATAGAATTCCTGTTCCTCAGCGGTAAAAGTGAATTCCGCGCCGCAGTCAACACACTTTAGCGTTTTGTCTGCAAATCCCATTGGATGACCTCCTTTCTCTTAATTCTTGGCTCGAGTTTCGGTCATCCAACGTTCGCGAATGAGCTTAGGAGAGCTTTCTTTGATACGTGGTAACCTACGCTTATAACCACTAGCCTTCAGTATAATAAGGCGCTGAGAAAATTGCAACTACCGGACATCAATGGAGCAACTACAGGAGTGCCTATACCTGGTACCTTATTTTCTCAAGATAGCCAGTATACCAACCACAATGAGGCCGATTCCTATGATCCATTGTATTGCGTGGGGAACAGCGAGAACCAATATACCAAGGATGATCGCTATAATCCCCATCCATA
>CAZLAL010000143.1:0-4067 GCA_964557455.1 uncultured Dehalococcoidales bacterium | reverse complement strand
GACCCTCAAGGAGGGCTCATCGTAATATTCAAGGCAGATTCCCATTGGGTTCTCCCGTTACGGCGTTGCCTCGCCCAGATTCCACTTGGCAAGCTCAACGGTGAGACTGGCAGCGACTGCAGCGCCGTTCAACTTAATACCCACCGTGTGATAGCGGCCTACGGCGACCTCTGCTATAGCTGTCCAGCCTTCGACCTCAAGCTGCCCGTAGCCGTTGTAACCCGCGGCAATCACCGTGTAGTCGGATCTAAGCCCCACTGTGTGAAAACTACCTGCGGCGACTTGGGTGACACCTATCCAGTCGTCGACATCACACTGGCGGTAGTCGTTGTCGCCCGCGGCGAGCATGGTGCCGTCGGACATAAGCGCCACTGTATGTTTCTCGCCTGCGGCGACCTGAATGACGCCCATCCAGCCGTTGACATCGCATTGCCCGTCGCTGTTATCTCCCACAGCGACTACAGTGCCGTTGGACTTGACACCCACCGTATGGTAGCGGCCCGCGGAGACCTGAATGATGTCTGCCCAGTCGCCTACCTCACACTGCCCATAGCTGTTGTCTCCCACAGCGACCACCGTACGGTCTTCTTTCAACCCCACCGTGTGTTTCTCTCCGGCGGCTACCTGCGTGATATTCCCCCAGCCCACGACATCGCATTGCCCATCGTCGTTCCATCCTATGGCGACTGCGGCGTCGTCCAACCTGGCCGCCACCGTATGCCAGTAGCCTGCAGCGACGACTTTAACGTCTGTCCAGTTGCCGACATCGCACTGTCCTCCCCAGTTGTCTCCCGCTGCGACTACTGTGTTGTTGGACTTGAGCCCGATGGTGTGATAGCGGCCTGCGGCGCTGTGGGTGATGTCTGTCCAGTCACCGACATCACACTGTCCGGAGTCGCCTCCTCCCGCGGTGGCTATGGTACCATCGGCTTTAAGCCCAATCGTGTAATAGACGCCTGCAGCGACCTGTGTGATATTCGTCCAGTCGCTGACCTCGCATTGCCCCTCAAGATTACTCCCCGTGGCGACCACTGTTCCGTTCGCCTTAAGGCCCACCGTGTGGGAGTAGCCTGCTGAGATTTGGGCGATGCTCGTCCAATTCCCGACATCGCACTGGCCGTAATCGTTGTATCCTGCGGCGACGACAGTGCCGTCGTTCTTAAGCCCTACCGTATGATACCAGCCTGCGGCGACCTGAGTGATATCATTCCAGCCGCCTACATCGCATTGGCCATAGTCATTAGACCCCACGGCGACCACAGTGTGCTCGGACTCAAGCGCCACTGTGTGAAGTCCGCCTGCAGTCACCTGGGTGATGCCCGTCCAATTTGCGACGTTACACTGCCCGTTGTCATGTCCCACGCCGCCCACGGCAACCACGCTGCCATCAGACTGGAGTCCCACGGTGTGATACCCTCCTGCCGTGACCTCTTCGATATTGGTCCAGTTGGCGACGTCTCGCTGCCCCTGCGAGAACGATCCTGCTGTGAGAACCGTGCCGTCGTATTTAAGCCCCACCGTGTGATATCCGCCCGCCGCCACCTGCGTGATGCTGCGCCAGCTATTGACAGCGCACTGTCCCCACCAGTTGTGTCCCGCGGCGACCACGGTGCCGTCCGACCTGAGCCCCACCACATGATATGAAGCCGCGACCATAGGCGTGTATTCGCGCGCGTCAGGGAGGCAGCCTGTGATGGCAACAATTAAGGCAAACACAATCAGAAAAACGGTAGCTCTGCTCATGTAGTTCAATTTTGTCAAACTGAGTATTGTCTTCATACCTCACCTCCAGAATCTGGTGTTTCGCCAGCAAATTCCAGACATCAAAATCCAAATAACAAATAGAATCCGCGTGTTTAAGACAGGCTGGTTCGCAGCTTTAGACACTGTGGATTCACAGCCCGGACACTGGCGCAGGTAACCGGCGCGCTCTTCAGCCACTCCTTTGAATTTACCTCACACAAGTGATCAAGTGATGACGATATTATATGATACGATTGTTAAAATATTATTAAGGAAATTCTCGTGTATGAGGCCGTTGCCAAGTTCTCGCCAAGGAAATTGCTGGTGAAAAAGGGTTGACTCTATTCCTACCCCCTGTCGATGCCTGCAGCTAATAGGGGGGTTGCCACGCACCTTTCAGATGCTTGAAGTGAAAACAAGCAAGACGCTCGCGATTGAGACGGGCTATGGTATTCAGTATTTGTGGCCATTCAGATATAATGCCTTGAATGATTATAGACTTCCATACTCATATATTCCCTCCCTGGCTGACGGAAAAGCGTGCTGAATACGTCAAATCCGACCCTTGCTTTTCCGAGCTTTATTCCCAGCCGAAAGCCAAGATGGCTACGGCGGAGGAAGTGGTGGCCAGCATGGACGAAGCCGGGGTTGATGTGTCCGTCGTTCTTAACATCGGCTGGGCGAGCCAGGAACTTTGTGTGAGAACGAACGACTATATTCTGGATTCGCTGGCACGTTATTCCACAAGGCTCATCGGCTTTTGTGCTATTCAGCCCGCTAGTGGAGATGCTGCCATCGTCGAAATGGAACGCTGTGCTAGGGCTGGCGCCAGGGGAGTCGGAGAATTAAGGTCTGATGTACAGGGCTTCAATCTCGGTGATGCGAAGATAATGGAACCCTTGGTTGACACTGCCCTGAAGCACGACCTGATATTCTCGACCCACTCTTCTGAGCCCGTGGGGCATAAGTACTCTGGCAAGGGTAGTATTACCCCGGAGGTCCTCTATTCGTTCATCACGGCTTTCCCGAAATTAAAGCTTGTCTGCGCTCACTGGGGAGGAGGGTTGCCTTTTTATGCACTGATGCCCGAAGTAGCCAAGGCGCTAGACAACGTCTTCTTTGATAGCGCAGCAACCGTTTTCCTTTACAAGCCACAGATTTTCGAGCAGGTG
The DNA here is from genome assembly GCA_964557455.1 of uncultured Dehalococcoidales bacterium. Lineage (GTDB taxonomy): Bacteria > Chloroflexota > Dehalococcoidia > GIF9 > AB-539-J10 > RBG-13-51-36. Next base: position 1,152 of record CAZLAL010000143.1, on the reverse strand, counting down.
AGTCGCATTATCGGTAGCGATAAAATACTTTTTGGCACTGATTATCCTCTGATGCATCAAAATCGTGTGATTGCCCAGATCCAGTCTGCACAGCTTGGCAAGGAAGACAAGGATAGAATCCTGGGGGCTAATGCGGAAAAACTGCTATACTTTGGTAGACGAAGCACAACTGTGGGGCAAGACTAGTGCTTAAATAACAAAGGAGGCGAAGAGATGGGAACCAAGGGAAGAAAGAATGTCAAGAAGCCCAAGCAGCAAAAGGAAAAAAAGAAGGCGAAGTGATACAAGTGTCCTTTTTCTCTTTCCAATAGGGAAGGAGTACCAGCTATATAGTATTGCGTTTCTGCCTTGAAGGGAGGCGATTGAAGTGCAATGAACAGGGACGAAGCAGCAGAAGCGCCGGGTAATGATGAGCAAATCCGCTCGTTTATCGCCATTGAGCTGCCTGAGACGGCCAAAGAAGGCCTGGCCAGGCTGAGAAAAGAGTTGGAGAGGGATGACGATGGATTCGTCAGATGGGTGGCTCCCGATGGAATTCACCTCACCTTGAAATTTCTGGGCAATATCCCCTCTAAGCAGGTAACGGCGATCACTGAAGCTGTGAAGGGTGGCACACGAGGGATTTCCCCATTCCATTTGGAAATTTCAGGGTTGGGAGTCTTTCCTAACGCAAGGCAGGTTCGGGTGTTCTGGGTTGGCGTTGGCGGAGAGACAGACAAGCTATCCAGGCTACAGAAAAACATTGATTCTGCGCTCGCAGCCCTGGGATTTGCGAGGGAAGAGCGCCCATTTGTGCCTCATTTGACCCTGGCTCGTGTCAGGGAAGGAGCATCGCCAATGGAAAGGAAGAAGTTCGGCGAACTTGTGAGCTCCACGCTATTTGAAGACAAGTATCCTATTGAAGTCGAGGCTGTCAAATTAATAAGAAGTCGACTGACATCACGCGGGGCTATTTATAGTGGGCTCTCAGTGATTCGCTTGGGTGCTTAGGAAAATACAAAAGATCCGGAAAATTTTGCTCATCAATGAGAAATGGCCTTGCAAATGAGTTCCTGATGGTATATACTAACTCGTTTTGACCAACAAATAACTAATTGTGGAGGTGGAACTTGGAAATCGGACCATTCCCAAAGTGTCAAAAATGCGGAAAGG
>CAZLAL010000142.1:0-5823 GCA_964557455.1 uncultured Dehalococcoidales bacterium | reverse complement strand
CTTAACTTCCATAGCGGTCACCCCTTTCGTGGCATATCCTGCAATTACTCACGACTTTGTTTCACAATGCCAGACTGGCAGGAATACACTCAGTACTGGCAGGCAAATCAATCGTTCGGGACCTGCTCCAATTTCCTCCCGACCTAATGCTCATAGTCCCATCTCTTTGGCTACTAGTTCTCGATAAAAATCGGCATCGCCAAAGGCGAGTTCTGCAGCCTTGGCATGCCGGGTGTAGTAATGCAGGTCATGCTCCGTGGTAACACCGATAGCCCCGTGGATCTGATGCGCCAGAGTGAAGACGCGCCGAGAAGCCTCGCTTACCCAGGCCTTTGCTATAGCCACCTCTTTTGTGCAGGGAAGTTCCTCACTTAACATCCAGGCTGCTTGATAGGTGATAAATCTTGCACTGTCAACATCAGTTGCCATATCGGCACAGTAGTGCTGAATGACTTGGAAGCTGCCAATGGGACGGCCGAATTGTTTCCTTTCTTTGGCATAGTCTACCGTCATTTCTAACACGCGCTGAATATTGCCGACCATCTCGCAGCATTTTCCCACCGCGGCCTTCTGCATTATCTTCTCCACTGTACCCCATCCCTGGTTCAGCCGTCCCAAAACGCCAGCTCTAGACACCGGCATCTGGTCAAAGACTACTTCGCATAGCTTGTCGCCGGCGATGGTCTTTAGAACGGTAGGTCTTATTCTGTCATTTTTGGCGTCAGTTACGAATATGGTAATTCCGCCCCTGGGTTTAGCTTTGGCAACAACTAGCAGGTAGTCAGCAATGTGAGCATCAGGGACAAACAGTTTTGTGCCGCTGATGAGATAACCGCCATCATTACGGATAGCCTGGACTGCGATTGAGGAGGCATCATAAGTGTGGTAGCCTGGCTCAGTGAGGGCTAAGGTAAAGATTTTCTCGCCACTGACTAGCTTGGGCAGATATTCTTGTTTTTGCTCCTCACTGCCGATATCTAATATGGGCAGCCCGCCCAGAACCACTGTCGAGAAAAAGGGACCTGGCAAACAGACCCGTCCCATTTCCTCTAATAGTACCGCCAGGTCGAGAAAACTCATGTCGCCGCCGCCATATCTCCCAGGGAAAACCAGGGCAAGCCAGCCCAGGTCGGCCATCGTCTGCCATAGTTCTCTGGAATAACCGCTCTCGCTTTCTTGCATTTGTTTAACGAAGTTTTTCGAGCACTTATCAGTCAAAAAGTCGCGGGCCGTCTTCTTTAGCATTTCTTGTTCTTCACTAAGAGTGAACTTCATTAGCATCCTCCTATATCAAGCGTTTCGGCGCACTTCCGGACTGTCGCGGCAGAATCTTCGAGCCACCGGGCCCTTCGCATCGCTCGAAGTGATGGCCTACGAACTCGGCAGTCCCAATCTCCGCACAGCCAGGATATTCTTGAGAATCTCCGTTGTGCCTGCTTGTAGGCTGTAGCCTTTAGAGCCCAGGTATGAATGAGCGGCCATGCCCCGCAGACGGACAAACTTGGAATCCGACATCAACAGTCCGTAGGCACCCAGGACCTCCATAGCTATGTTAGCCAGGTGCTTCTCAAATTCCGTGGAATAGGCTTTGGACATAGCCGATTCCCAATTAGGAGCCCGCCCTTCTTCCATGACCAAAGCCACTCTATAAACAAGCAGGCGTCCGACTTCAAATTCAATCTGGAGTTGCGCCAGCTTGCTACGAGTTACGGGTTCCTTGGACAATTCAGCTTCCTTGACGAACTGTATCAAAGCTTGAAACAGAGGGTAATTGCCCATCAAACGTTCCATGCCGCTCCTCTCGTAATCAAGCTGGTTAAGAACTTGATAAAAGCCACGATTCTTTTCCCCCACCAAGTACTTCTTGTGCACCCGGACATTGTCAAAGAAGACATCATTCCAGGCCTCAGTGCCAGTGATATCAATCATGGGGATGCGGCTGACGCCCGGCGACTGGGCATCCACGATAAACTCGCTAATGCCTCTGTGTCTTGGTGCGTCGGGATCCGTTCGGGCATATATATCGAAATATTGAGCAAACGAGGCGCAGCTAGTCCAGGTTTTCTGGCCGTTGATTATGTAGTAATCACCGTCTTCTACTGCCCTGGTTTGTAGAGAGGCCAGGTCGGAACCGGCTTCCGGTTCGCTCATTCCCAAGCCGAAGTAAGCCTCTCCCTTGACAATTCTGGGCAGGAATTCTTTCTTCAGTTCCTCCGAGCCGAAAGAGAGGATAGCACCCCCGATCTGTCGATCACTAAACCAATGGCAAGCTGCCGGCGCTCCGTAGCGCAGCATTTCTTCAGTGAGAATGAGTCTATCTATATGGCTGCGCCCCTGCCCCCCGTACTCTCTGGGCCAGGTCAATCCTATCCAGCCCCTCTCTGCTATCCGTTTAGTAAACTGGGGGTCGAAGCTTTGTACCCAGCCATCACAGCTAGGTTTCCAATATCCTCTCTCTATCTCATCCTCTAAAAAGCTCCGCACCTCCTGCCTGAATTCTTTTTGCTCCTCTGTGAAACTGAAATCCACTTTGTACTCCTTTCTTAGAGATTGATGTTGGAATACTTCCTCCAGGGCCTGGCTACACTCTTTCCTTCCAGAATGTCCAGTGCCGCGTTTATGGCTTTTCTAGTATCTGAAGGGTCTATGACATCATCAACATAGCCTCGCTCCGCGGCGCGGTAGGGGTTTTCGTACATTTCTGAGAATTGCTTTATCCGGCGTGCTCGGACTTCATCGGGTTTGTCTGCCTCCTTTATTTCTCGGGCGAAGATAACGCTGGCTGCGGTCTCGGCACCGACTATTGTGATTTGAGCCGTCGGCCAGGCGAACACAAGATCAGCTCCAATGGCTTTGTCCAGCATGCCGTAGTGAGCGCCAGCATAAGACTTTCTTATTATGACTGCAATCAGAGGTACGGTGGCATCAGCCCAGGCGAAAAGCAGCTTGGCGCCATGGCGCAGGATTCCACCCCAATCTTGCTGAGAACCTATCAAATACCCTGGCGAATCATGAAGAGCGACCAGGGGAATGTTGAATAAGTCGCAGAATCTGACAAATCTGGCTCCTTTATCCGCGGCATCAATGTCTATGCAGCCGGCCATCCAGTTCGGTTGGGTGGCTACTATTCCTACAGGACGGCCGTCGAAGCGCGCAAAGCCCGTGATTATATTCCGGGCGTGGAGCCCCAGAGTCTCAAAGAAATAGCCCTGGTCAACTATCTTCCTGATAATGTCGTACATATCGAAAGGTTCGTACGAATGTTCTGGCAGGAGGCTAAGCAGATCCTCTTTCCTTTGTGGATCGTCGTCTGTTACGATACGAGGCGGCTTATCCCTGTTGTTAGAAGGCAAGAATGACAGGAGTTCCTTGCATTTATCCAGACAGTCTGCATCGTCTTCAGCTACAATATGTGTTTGCCCTGATTTGATGGCATGAGCTTTGTAGCCCGAGAGTTCTTCGAGGCTGATTTCCTCACCGGTTTGCGTTTTAACGAAGGCAGGACCAGCGATGCCCATAAATCCTGTGCGCTTGGTCTGAATCAAGAAATCTTGCATCACGGGATGATATGCCTGTCCCCCTAAGCAAGGGCCCATAAGCAAAGCTATCTGAGGTATTATCCCCGACGCAAGTATTTGAGACCTAAATAGCCATCCGTAGGCTTCCAGGGTATCCATTCCCTCCTGCAGTCGAGCACCTCCGGAGTCGTTCATACCTATAAATGGCCAGCCGTTATCCCTGGCGAAATCTACAGCCCGAACGAATTTCTTACCATGGTATTCGCCAAAGGTCCCTGCCATTGCGGTATAGTCTTCAGCGGCAACAACCACGTGTCTGCCGTTCACTTTGCCGAAGCCCGTAATTACTCCTTCAGCAGGTATCTCTCTCTTGTCCATGCCGAATGCTGTCGTCCTATGCTTAACGAACAAGCCTATTTCCGTAAATGTGCCAGGGTCAAAGAAATAGTCTATTCTCTCCCTGGCCGACATCTGTCCCTTCTTATGACGTTCTTCAATCGCCTTTGGGCCGCCCATCTCCAAAAGGTGTTCCGCTCTTGTTCTAAGTTCCTTTAACTTGTCGAGGCTTCTGCCAGACTTATTAGCCATAGACTAACCCCCTTACGGCTGTAATATGCGGAACTTTCTGTGACTCCCGTTCTGTTCGAGAAGAGATTCTGGTACAAGAATAATCGCTCACCTGTGCGTTCCGCTATCATACGTCCTAGCCATCAGTTCTTTGATGGTCAGCTGATAATCTCTCGCCGCTCTCTATTCGGTGGCTACGACTACCTCTGGTGCCAGATGTAAAGCCTGGATTAGGGCTTTGGCTTTGTACAGGGTTTCCATATATTCGGCTTCGGCATCGGAGTCGTAAATAATGCCACCACCTACTTGAAAGTAGGCCTTGCCTTCTTTGATCAGAAAGGTGCGGATGACTATGTTGATATCCATGTCCTTGTTGAAGCCCATGTAACCGATAGAGCCTGTATATACGCTCCTTCTGGTCGGCTCCAGTTCATCAATAATCTCCATGGCGCGCACTTTGGGAGCGCCAGTAATAGAGCCGCCGGGGAAAGTGGCTTTAAGGAGATCAATGTTGCTCCTGTTTTCACATAGTCTGCCCACCACGGTGGAAGTCAGGTGGAATACGGTGGGAAAAGTCTCCAGGATAGCTAGCTCGGTGACCTTTACCGTCCCATAGCGGCAAACCCTCCCTAAATCGTTCCTCTCTAAGTCAACAATCATGATGTTTTCTGCGTTATCCTTTGTGCTATGAGTCAATTCATAAGCCAGATGCTCGTCTTCAGTACTGTCTCGACCCCGCGGTCTTGTGCCCTTTACCGGTCGTGTCTCTACCAAATCGCCCTGAACCTTGAGGAACCTCTCCGGCGAAGCACTGACGACAGTTATGCCCGGAAAGTTGAGATAGCTGGCAAAAGGAGCAGGGTTGACTGCCCTAAGTCGCTCATAAAGCTCGTAAGCAGGGATCTCCAAATCAGCCTCAAATCTCTGAGAGAGATTAACCTGGAAGACATCGCCAGCCGCGATGTACTCCCGCACTCTACTTACAGCTTGTACGTAGTCCTCATGAGCAAAATTCGATGTGAGCAGAATCTGCTTGCTTTGCCTGTTATTGCGAGGAGCACCAGCGACGGACCCATCCTTACCGCCGAATTGCTTCGCTTCTCCACGTTCTTGCTCGGAGCTTCGGCTCACGACAATGCTCGATTGGCTAGCGTGAAGCCAGTCTTTCATTTCTTCAAGCCTCGTCCTGGCTCGCCTCAACCGTTGACCTTCCCCCAGTTCAGGGAAGCCCGTAGCAATAATGTAGGCCTTTCCGTCGATATGGTCGAAGGCCATGATTGTATCGTAAAAGACCAGGTAACTCTCGGGGAGTTCAAGGTCATCTGCGGCAGTGGACGGCAGGCATTCGGTGAAGTGGCACAGGTCATAGCCAAGATAGCCGACTGCTCCGCCGAGAAAAGGTACGGGCGCTGGGCAATGGTCTAATTCGTACGTTTCTAGTAGCTTGCCTATGGCATCAAAAGGGTTACCATGCCATATCTCTTGCTCCTGTCCGCGCATAAGCTTTATTTCAGAGCCTCGGCTGCTGATTGCCAGGAAGGACTCACTGCCTAAGAAAGAATACCGTCCCAGCTTCTGAGGGTCCATGCCGCTGTCTAGGAAGAAGCTATATGGTCTCTCCCTGATCAGCCCGAAAACTTCAGGAGCGGTCAGGGGAGTGAAGACCTCCTCGATTAACGGATAGCGATTCTTAATCATCGTGTGAGCAATACTTACAAGCTCTCTAACACTTTCTTGG
>CAZLAL010000141.1:0-3336 GCA_964557455.1 uncultured Dehalococcoidales bacterium | reverse complement strand
TCCCGATTAAATCGGGTGGACGGTAGTGATGCGGCTGATTTCAGGTAAAGTAGCCACCGAGGATAGCTCTACTGATTTCGATCTTCGCCCCAGACGCCTCACTGAGTTCATAGGGCAAGAAAAGATTAAGGACAATCTAAGAATAGCTATTCTCGCTGCTAAAAAGAGGCGTGAGCCCTTGGATCATATCATTCTCTATGGTTCACCCGGTTTGGGCAAGACCACCCTAGCCTACATCATAGCTGCAGAGATGGGCGTTGAGATTAAAGTCAGTTCCGGGCCGGCGATTGAGCGCACTGGAGACTTGGCTGCTATCCTTACTAACCTGCACGCGGGGGATGTCCTTTTTATTGATGAGATACACAGACTTAACCATACGATAGAGGAAAAGCTCTATCCTGCAATGGAGGATTTCGTTTTTGATATCTTTTTAGGGAAAGGCCCGTCTGCCAGGAATCTGCGACTGAATTTACCACGCTTTTCCTTAATCGGAGCTACCACACGCCTTGCACTACTGAGTCCTCCCCTTCGGGATAGATTTGGCGTGCCGTATCATCTTGATTTCTATGACGAGGCAGCAATACAGGCAATTCTGGAGAGGTCAGCAGCTATCCTCAAAGTGAAAGCAAGGAAGGAGGGCCTTGTGCCGATCGCCCAGCGTGCTAGAGGTACTCCTAGGGTAGCCAATCGTCTTCTGAAGAGAGTGAGAGACTATGCTCAGGTTATGGCAGACGGAGTAGTCACCAAAGATATAGCTCTGGAAGGTCTTTCAAAGCTGGAGATTGATTCCATGGGGTTAGATGAAATAGACCATAGGGTATTGCACTCAATAATCGACAAATTTGACGGCGGTCCCGTAGGTCTGGACACTATTGCTGCTTCCATTAACGAGGATGCCGATACTATTATGGATGTTTACGAGCCTTATCTTCTTCAGCTAGGTTTTTTGGAACGAACACCTCGCGGCAGGGTAGCTGCCAGGCTTGCTTACGAACATCTAGGACTGCCTTACAAGAAAGACATTACCTCCCAAGCCAGCTTGTGGAGCCAGAAACAGAGCTAATCATCCATTCACTATAGGCAACCGCACAAATCTCAAAACTGAGCATAATATCATACATTTTGGACTTAGCTATTAGGCTTACTGAGGGTTTAGGACTCTGGGTTTTCAGTCCTGGTAGAGCCGACTATTCGTAGGCCCTGGACTCCATCCATAGGGGGATTGCAAAAGCCGACACGGCGAACAGCAATAGCAGCCAGCTCCAGGTACAGATATTCCCCCCGCTTGACATGATTACCGCCAACAAAACCGCAAGCGGCGGAATCAGCAAACTGATAATCTTATATCTGCGCGGCTTGAGGCGAATGAAGGCAATAGTCGCTCCTGCCAAAGCAACGAAGCTAATGACTATCCAAAGTGCGTTTGTCCGCAACTCCGCTGTCCAACCACTTGCCAGGAGGTCATTTCCCTTGCCCAAGGAAGAAAACCAGGCGAATGTCACCAGCATGGGAGCAATCATCAGCGAGACGTATAGCCAATCCCGCCTTGCAGTTTGCCTCATTATGTGTACAAAGGCAAAAAGAACCAGGGGTATGTAGATGAGTGCTGCCATCCAGCCCCAGCCTTCAGGGAGCGAAAGCAGCAATATACCGGATACCACTACCGGCATAAGATAGTATCCTAACCATGGGAAGAACCATACTGGCTTACCTTGATGCCAACCATAAATTGCTATGCCCACGGTTAGTGCTAATATAATTGACGCGTAGACCACATTCTGCCAGTAGTAAGAAGTGAATAGCAGAGCGACTAGAAGGTGAGGCAACGCACTAAAGAGCGCCTCCTTCCAGCTGCCTTGAGCATGTGTCTCATAGATTTGCTCGGCAAGTACTTCGGGGGAGCCCAGAGACTGCACCGCGATCTTGCTTGCTTCCTCTCTGTCCAGCCCTTTCTCTTCTAGCTCCTTAATGCTATCTTCAAGATGTGTGGAAAGCTCCTCAGCTACGTCATCCCTTATAGTGCGATCAATCTTCAGGTTAGACTTGAACCTGTTTAGGTAATGGCTTATGCTACTCAACATCTCAGTCCTAGGTCGTCTCCGGCTGTATAACTGCTTTGATTGCCGTAGAGAAATCCTGCCATGTAGCTAACCTTCTGGCTAAAACCTGCTGCCCCTTTTCAGTTATGTAGTAGTAACGTCTTTGCTGTCCATTAGGCAGCACTTGCCATTTGCCTGAGATAAGGTTATCTTGCTCGAGACGATGCAGTGCAGGATAAAGAGTACCTTCCTTGAACTGAAAATACCCATTGCTCCTCTTTTCCAGTTCCTTGACTATCTGGTAGCCGTAGGTAGGTTGACGAGCAATCAAGCAAAGCAGCAGAGAATCAGTGTTTCCCTTTAGTAACTCACGCCCATAATTCATCGTTTCACCTCATTTAACCGGTCACTCTGTTTCAATATAGCATTGCCTGTTTGGAGTGTCAATATTGAGAAGCATACGGTCCTGACACAGTTGCCACAGCAAGTTTTAATCGGTAAAATGTCTCTTCACACCACTACAGCGAGTTACAGAGGATTATTATTTTACTAGGATTAGGAGTAAGTGCATATGGCCGCTTTCGAAGATTTCATTGACGCAGTCAAGCAGACGGAAACCATGCAGGCTCTATTACAGAGTCTAGAGACAGAGCCAGCGAAACTCCTGGCTTCTATTTGCCGGGAGTACGAAACGACTAACAAGGCTGTCCCTGACCATCACCTTAACTTGAGTGGGTACTTTGCCGAGGCTATTCTAAGGGCACTGCTATCGGCAAATTTGGTCACCAAGGAACGCGAAGACAGGTTTGCTCTATACGGATATAAACCCACCGCGCAGGGGCTTAAATACTACAAGGCAATGCTTCGCGAGAAGAAAATCTAATGTACCGGGTCATCGATACACACGCTCATCTTGACGAACTGAAAGAACTCGATTCGGCGCTAGAGAAGGCCAAGAATGCAGGCGTCATTGCCATCATAGCCGTAGGCTCGAATCACCAATCCAACATAAAGACATTGACAATATGGCAAGAGCATGACGGTTTTGTCTATCCTGCCTTGGGCTTGCACCCCTGGGAGCTAGGTAGTCTGAGCGCCTCTGAGATAGATGAAAACTTACGATTCATTGAACAAAATATTGCTTCAGCGGTTGCTGTTGGTGAAATAGGGCTGGACTATGATAAGAGAGTAGTGAAGGTAGCGCCCAAGCAATTGCAGCAAGAGGTTCTCAGTCGCCTTTTGGACATAGCGAGAAGACATGCGAAGCCAGCTATAATTCACAGTCGATATGCCTGGA
>CAZLAL010000140.1:0-4591 GCA_964557455.1 uncultured Dehalococcoidales bacterium | reverse complement strand
TTGCATGCATAAGGCGCACCGCCAACGTTTATTCTGAGCCAGGATCAAACTCTCCACTCAAAACCTTCCTTCCACTATTCAATTGTTAAAGTGCCAACGCCCACATATTGTACAAGAATCTCCCTCGCGCTGTCAACTTTTCGCCAGCGCGAACCATAATATTACATCAAACGACCATGATAAAGCAAGTTTGACATCAGGGAGACTTTCATTATATTCTGTAATGAATTCATTACGAGGCCCCGTGGTGTAGCGGTTTAACATGCCACCCTGTCACGGTGGAGATCAGGGGTTCAAATCCCCTCGGGGTCGCTTTGTACCATACTCACTTCGAAAGCTCGTCCTAGGCAGCATCAAGCAGAGTCATAAATTCAACCGTTTATCCCGAGCCTACTGACATGCAGCTTTTCCTGAACCTCGCCGTTAGAACTCCGTCTAGAAACTACGTTGCCCCTTGTTAGTTTCTGCTAATGATCTAATCGATTTTTGTTCAAATAGCGGCGCTTCCGAGATACATCAGCGCAATGACGATGATGAGCAAGAGCCAATATAGAGCAGGGACCGGCCCCCACCACTGTTTATGCCACCAGATTTTTCCTTTGCGGAACTTTCTAATCCCATAATGCGGATTTAGAACAAACCACAAGAAGTCTTCCAGAAAGACCATACCCACGTAAAAGCCAAGCAGCAGACTTTCCAAACGCCAACCCCACGGAACGAAAAACAACGGCAGATGAACTATGACAATTAGGAACAGCGTCATGAAGAAGTGGTAGCCAGTTATCGGGCGTCCACCCGCCAATCTGACAGGCCATCCCTTTTCTATCCGCCACCCGGGTAGCTTTGCTGCCCAACCATCCTTCCCCTCGATCTGGATTTCCCAGAAGGCAAGCAGAAACGCCAAGAAAATCATGAAAAAGACTAGTCCTATAATCATCGCTATTCTCTGCTGTACTCTGCGGCCAGTTTAGCATTTCCAGTCTTCTTTGGTGAAATAAGTTACAAAACAACAAACCTGGAAACTGGATAATGGTGGCCCTACAGTGCCCATAGCTGCTAACTCAAATATGCTATCCTGAGGGGTGATTAGGTTACAGTACGCCCGCACAAACGAGAAGCGGGTTAGGTAGCTGGTTCAGCAGCGACAGAGCGTGTGCTGGAGTTGCCCGGCAAACTTAACAAACTAAGGGTCAGGAAGCTGATAGCCATTCGCTCAAACGCCCATCACGCGCTCTAGCGGTTAGTCAGCCGATGCCTCGAGTTCTTCTTCAGGGAAGCGCCTGACGGCCGCCAAGCCTCTGGACTCGATTCTTACCATATACCAGAAGCGGAAGACGTCGCTGACAGGTTCTTTATCCACGATGCCAGTTTGGCCCCTATACTGTGAGAGAGAATTCACAGCGACCTTGACTTTGCCGCCTTTCTTGAACTTCGGCATTCTCCGCCCATAGCCCCGGGGAAGATCATACTCCCTCCGTTTAGCCGGCTCAGACAGGACAGAATACGCCTCGTTTATCTCCTCCATCTTCTTGTGAGCCTCCTCGCTTGCTTGGTGTCTGTCCGGATGGTATTCGAGAACGCCAGCTTGTGATATGCCCTTTTTATTTGCTCGTCACTGGCTTCAGGCGAAATGCCCAGCACTTCGTAGTAGTCGCGATCAGTTTCCGGTCCGCACGTAATTACTCCCATGAACACTATTATACGGCTATTTGAAGGTCAGTCAATAGCCATTACGTACCATGTTCAAGGCGTACTTTAGAGCCAGCAAGCAGCGGTCCGTCTCCCTGGCCAGCGGAGCAATACTCAGCCTGCTATCGTCCAAACTGCACAATCGCACTATGGATATCTGTATCACATATAGCCGCGCTAAATCCGATTGTCAGACCTTTTGTTGTACTTCGTGGTAGAGGAAATCCGACATGGCTAAATCAACAACCAGAGAGACAAAAATATTGTTTGATACGACGAACAAAGTCCGTACATAGAAACTCATGCGGTGTACAGGTTATCACAGGCTCATCAAGAAAGCTGTTGACTGTTACTAGACGATGAGTAACCCAACCAGAGTGAAGGCAGCGATAGGTGGCAAAGCAGGCATTGGCTTCCCCTTCAGAAATATCGCCTGAATCGCATAGACGCTGACCAATCCCAGCAAGCCCACTGCTGCCATAATAGCCGCTGGCGCTAAGCCGTGAGCAAAGTAAACAGAGGCCGTAAGCAGACAGGGAAAGGCAATGTCTCCACCACCCAGTATCGAATATTCCCTTTCGGCGGGATCCAATTCTATGACCTTCTCTGCGCGTGTTTTCAAGTTCAGATTCCACTCAGAATACCTTCGGGGGATAATCAGTGCCGGCAGGGCATTTACTTGCGACAGCCTGTCTGCCATCCACAGCATAAATTTGAAGCGAACCGCCAGGAAGTCATAGACTGCGAGCGCCACAATTATAGCCATTGCGGTCCAGGGAGTAATAAAACGACCAAAGACTGCTCCTAAGCTGCTAACCGCCAGAATCAATACCAGATTATGTAACCACACAAGTGGTCTCAAAAACCAAAATGCTCCAAATGCGACAGCGATGGCGACGGCGAATGGAAGCGGAACGTAGAAGACAGTCGCAATAAATGCGCCCCAACTAAACAGAAGGCCAAACAAGAGCCTGAGAAGCACCTTCAAAGCTGTAAGAGGAATCTTGTAAAGCGTAATCCCCAGCACAGCTCCCGCCGCCAGAATGTAGATTAGGACTGGCCCTAGCGCTGAATGGGCCGGGACATCGACAACTTCGCCGTCAGGTAACGTCACTTCGCCAGGCCACCAGGATATTGGCGCGGATGGCTGGGTCGGTATCTCTATATGATTTTCATCCAGGAACGGGTCTATACGGGGAGCGACAAGAAGGATAAGCATTTGAGCGAGGACAAAAAGAAGAAGCCCCCAATAGACCGTGCTCAGCTTTGCCGGCCTCTTTGTGCTCATAGCAGAGTCATTCTACACCGAACAAAGCACTGTGTCGAAGTCTAATCGTAGCTCATAACCCGGGCAAATCAAGGAGTAATTCAGGGAAGTCCTCCGTTTTCTTCTCGCTTGCGGACATACGACGCCGCTGCAGCAGAAACAGAACTCTCTTAAACACCCGCAAGCCACAACCAACGCCGGTAAGACACCTTCCCCAGCGCGCTGGGGGTGCAAGATAAAGAGAACAGGATAGCCTGCCCTCACAGTAAGTTGACTCTGAGTCCCTAAAAGATTATCATTAACTTGCAATGTTTTGCATTTATTACGAGAACGAAATAAAGAGGGAATATGGGAGACTATTTAGCGCAATACCTGTATATCATAGTTGCCCTTGCTCTTATCCTGGGGATCCTTGTTGGATACTTCGTCAGGCAATTGGTAGCCAACCGGGAAATCCAGAGGACAAGAAAAGAGGCACAAAAGCTACTATATGAGGCAACAACCAAGCACAATGAGCTACTCCGTGTAGCCAGAGAAGAAGCGATCAAGGTTGCCAACGCTGCTGAGGCGGAAAGTAAAGAACGCCGCCTTGAAATACAACGATTAGAAAAGCGTACTAGCCAAAAGGCAGAGGCACTGGAGCGGAAGCTAGAGGGTGTAGAGCGGCGTGAGCGCGATTTAGAGGGCAAGAAGAAAGAAAACGAGCGGATAACAGCTGAGCTTCAGGCGATAAGAGAAAAACAGCTGGCAAAGTTGGAAGCCCTCTCCGGGACATCCAGTACAGAAGCAAAGAATCTCTTGTTTGAAATGCTGAAACAAGAGGTGGAAGAAGAGGCCTCCCGGCAAGTTAGGGCGTGGGAGGCACAGGTAAAGGAAGACGCTGAAGGGAGGGTCCGTGATATTCTGGCCACGGCTATTCAGAGGTGCGCTACCGATGTTGTCTCAGAAACCACGATATCGGCTGTCCCCTTGCCTAACGACGAAATGAAAGGGCGGCTCATTGGGCGTGAAGGCCGCAATATTCGAGCGTTAGAGCAAGCTACTGGCGTTGACCTTATCATTGATGATACTCCGGAGGTAGTTACTATCTCCAGCTTTGACCCCGTAAGGCGTGAAGTGGCACGCCTCGCCTTAAGCAGACTCATCCTAGATGGGCGGATTCATCCGGCACGGATCAAGGAAATAGTCGACAAAACCAGAGCAGAGGTTGAGGCTACCATACGCACTGAGGGTGAGCGGGCTGCTTACGAAGCTGGGGTGCCGGGTCTGCATCCCGAACTGATTAAGCTGCTCGGGCAGCTTAAATACCGTACCAGTTACGGTCAGAATGTTTTACTGCACAGCCTCGAAGTCTCTCATCTGGCAGGAATGCTGGCCAGTGAGATTGGAGTCAATGTCGGTACAGCCAGGAAGGCCGGCTTGCTTCATGATATTGGTAAGGCAGTAGACCATCAAATACAGGGGCCGCATGCCTTGATAGGCGCGGACCTGGTCAAGCAGTGGGATAGAAATCCCGAGGTAGTCCAGGCCGTTGCGGAGCATCACGGCGAGGCGGAGACCAGTAGTGTCATGGGCTTCATCGTTGCTGCCGCCGATGCCATAAGCGGTTCACGGCCAGGTGCCAGACGCGAGTCG
>CAZLAL010000139.1:0-3100 GCA_964557455.1 uncultured Dehalococcoidales bacterium | reverse complement strand
ACGTACAAGACAATGTAGCCATAGTGTTGTAAGGTGGAAAGACTGGCCAGGGATAGAACTCGAGTGAAGACCGCCGGCACTGCCGCTGAACAAAGGAATTCGATAGAGTTTACTGCAAAGGCCAAGGCTATAATCCCCGCTATAGTTCCCAGGGTTATGGGAGAGGACACAATCTTCTGTATTCTGGTCATGGTTTTTTTCCGAGATTCCTGGTCGGTAACTTTGCAGACGACGGCGCCTTTTGTCTCTACGATTTCCCTTATCTGTAGTATCCCTCCGCCCAGGGCCACCAATCCGACCGCAGTTGTCACTCCCCTGGAGTAGCCGATGAGCAGGTAAGCGTTGAGCCAAGCTGTCATGAATAGAAAATACAGGATTCCTGAAGCCAGGACAAAGGAACCCACAATGAGCCATATTCTTTTTCTGTCGCTCAAGGTTGCTACCAGAGATACAAGATAAACGAGCACCCACATAGCGCAAGGGTTGAAGCCGTCCACAAGCCCCAGGATCACAGCCAGAGCTGGGAGCGAATAATTGGCAAGCGCAATTTCCCCTATGATGGGCAATATGATCGTGTCTCTGGCTTCTTCACCCGCCGGTGGTGGACAGTTCCCTGCGAGACAACGCTGCAAAGCCTCCTCAATTGCCCTGCCTGTCGTTTCCTCGGATTCCCAGCCACCAAATACTTGATTTCCGAAGATTGTTATCGGAAAGTCTGGCTCATCTTCTACTCCTAGCTCTTCAAGCATTGCAGACAGTAGAGCATGTCCTGCGGCCGTACTGGCATCGTGTTCAACGATGTGAATTGAGGGATATTTCTCGGCTAATTTCTCATTAAACGGTCCTTGTTCATTACAGTGTGAACAGCCAAGGAGATAGAAGAAATTGAAGTCGCCCATAACGGTCGCTCCTCGAGTTGTGAATCCGATGACGACACCTACGATTACCAGAGATATAATCAAGCATCTCTTGAAGCGGTCTCGGAAGGTGTTTCCTAAAAAATTGGTGACCTTGTTGTATATCGACAAATGCTACCTCAAAAGGACCTTTCCGGTTGATGAGCCTTTACGGAAATGCCCATTCCGTATGGCCCATCGCTGGCCTCTATGGCCTTGGCCGGAATCGCTATTTGCGCCTAATTCAGCCCCCAGGAGCCACATGTGCAAGACGGCACTGTGAGGACTATCTTTTCCACGGTTGTGCCGGTGGCATCAGACACTATCACCGTGACCGTGATTTCAATGGACCTCTTATCGGGGGAAGTCCAGATAATTGTGAGGCCTTCTCCGGAAATCTGGCCGTCATCGCAGGACCATTCATAAACCAGTTCACCTATACCTGAAGCAATACAATTGATGTAATATTCCTTTTTTATCCAGACATCGTAGTCACCCCCAGCCGTGCTCTCCCTCAAATATTTGTGATCCTTGGCAGTGACAATCAGCTGCTCAATAGCTGGGGGAGTACCAAGCGCCACGGCAAGAGATACGGACCTCGTGTCTTCACTACCGTAGACATCCCTGACTACAACCGTGACGTTGTATACACCGATTTCTTGGGGAGCGCTCCAGTTTACAGCCGCGCCTGCGCCGGAAATAGCGCCGGCCGTGGCCGTCCACTTATAGTCTAGTTCGTCGCCATCGGGGTCGGACGCAGTACATGTCACATGGGCAGTACCCATGGGAAGGGTCCAGTCGGCGTCGGCGGTTAAGTCGCTGATGATCGGCGCCCTGTTGGCTCTCACTGTGATGGTTAGCTGTTTCGTGACCTCGCCGCCGCGTCCATCGGTCACCTTGACTGTGACATTGCAGGGACCTGTAGAACCGGGAGCGGTCCAGGTGACTTCAGCTCCTTGTCCAGTTATTTCGCCTGCGCCGGCGGACCATTCGTAGACCAGTTCATCGCCATCGGCGTCTGTGGCGTTGCACACAATCTGGCAGCTTCGCGAAGGAGAGACTATGTCCGGCTGAGCTCGCAGACTGGTGATAGTCGGGCGATGGTTGGCTAGCATCGTGTGGAAGAGGATGGAAAGCAGCGCTGCTCCCACCACAATGGCCACAACTATCAGAACTGTCTTCTTGCTCATCATGTAAATCCCGGCCTCACCAATCCACGCATCTCACGCAGCGCACCACGTCGAGGATGATGCTTTCCCTGACCCAATTAGCCAAGGCATCGAACACCTTCACCGTGACCGTAACGTCACCCTCTGTATCGGGCGCAGTCCAGATGACCAGAGAGCCTTCTCCAGAAATCTCGCCGCCTATGCATGACCATTCATAAACCAGCTCGCCGCTCGTGTTTGCCGCAATGCACTCAATGTAGTAGTCGTACGTCTTCCCGACCTTGTAACCCGTACTGGTTTCTTTCAAGTACTCATGCCCTACGGCTGTGATAACCAGGTCTTCGATGATTGGCGGAGGACCATTTGAAGCAATTAGAGCTATCGATTCCGTATCCTGCCCGCCATGGCCATCGGTAACCACAACTGTGACGTCATACATACCAACTTCTTCAGGAGCAGTCCAGGCAACTTCGGGCCCTGCACCGGTGATGTTGCCTCCGCTGGCTGACCAGCTATAACTGAGACTATAGCCGTCAGGGCTGGAGGCATTACACGTCACCTGGATGCTGCCCAGAGGAGAAGTCCACTCTGCGTCAGCTTCTAGGCTGGCGATAAGTAACCCCGTGCAAGATGAAGCCAGCAGCAGCGCTGCTACGCTTAAGATTAGTGTAATTGCTGAATATTTTCTCATATTTGGCCTACCTTCCATGAAGCACTTTCGCTCAAATCTGTATCCCAGACATCATGCAATACCTTATTACCTTTACAAGGGTGATGGAATATACTTGCTGCATTTCTTCCCGGGCTCCTTTCCCATCTTGTTCATGAATCTTATGCTTGCAGTCCCGGCATACTCATCATACTGAATACGGCAGCGCATACCACCCGTGGTTATTCAGAGACTGCAGATACCGCAGCTGTTTGGCGCCTAATTCCGTTCTGATACCCAGTCCACAATTTCTTTGACTTCGGGGATTCTGCCCATAACCTTTACATTGCCGTTAATAGCCAGTGCTGGAGTCAAGGTGACGCCCC